>DASTGE010000350.1:0-7552 GCA_035719405.1 Burkholderiaceae bacterium | reverse complement strand
TGCAGCGCTCGTGTTCACGCGCGGCAGCGGCGCGCCGCTCACACAAGGCGTGCCGGGCCTGTATACCCGTGACGGCTACCTGCGCGGCTTTCAACGGAACGTGGGCCGCGTGGCCGAGGATCTGGCGAAGGAACAGCCGTGGGTGCTCGGTGTGGCCGACCCACCCATTGATGCGGCAACGCTGGTTCGCGCAAGCCGACCGCTCATCGACGACGCGCGTCAGCTTTATCTCACCGACTACGCAGCGACCTGGGACGCCTTCATCGCCGACCTGAAGCTGCAGCCGATGACCAGCCTTGCCCAATCGGTGCAGATGTCGCGCCTGCTCGCGGCGCCCGACAGCCCTTTGCCTCCGCTGCTCAAGGCCATGTCGCGCGAGACCACGCTCGGCTCCGGCGGTTCGACGATCGAGACGATGGAGCAGCGTGCGAGCAACATCGTGCAGCAGTCGCGCGACCGGGTCGCAAGCCTCTTCACCGACAGCAACGGCGCAAAGCCGAGCAGGAACGGAGCGCCCGCCGAGAGCATCGTCGATGACCGTTTTGCCGGTCTGCGCCAATTGGTGACCGCACCGCCCAATGGCGGCAAGCTCCCGCTGGACGATACGCTGGCGCTCATCGCCGAGGTGAACGTGCTGCTGAACGCGGTGGAGACTGCGCTCAAGGGCGGCGCCGCCCCGCCCGCGTCGCCGGTGCCCAACAAGGTCAAGGCCGAAGCCGCGCGCATGCCGCAGCCGTTGCGCTCGATGCTCGACAACCTCTCGCAAAGCAGCAGTCAGCTGTCTCAGGGCCTCGTGCGGCAGAACCTCGCTCAGGAGGTGCGATCACAGGTGGGCGAGTTCTGCCAGCAGGCGATTGCCGGCCGCTACCCGCTCGATCGCAATGCCACGCGTGATGTCACTCAGGCCGACTTCGCGGCCCTCTTCGGGCCATCGGGAAAGATCGACCAGCTCTTTCAACAGAAGCTCGCGCCCTACGTCGACACCACCACGCGACCGTGGCAGTTTCGCGCGGTCGAGGGTTCTCCGCTGGGCACCGATGCGGGCGCACTGCCGCAGTTCCAGCGCGCGGCGGCGATCAGGGAGACCTTCTTTCCCTCAGGCAACACGCCCTCGCTTCGGCTCGACTTCAAGCCCGTGGAGATGGATCCGTCGATCACGCAGTTCGTCCTCGACATCGACGGCCAGATCGTCCGCTATGCCCACGGCCCGCAAATCCCGGTCTCCGTGCAATGGCCGGGTCCGCGCGGAAGCTCACAGGCACGCGTGCAGGTGAGCCCGCCAGGCGCCAGCGGCACGTCGGGCATGGTGAACGAAGGACCGTGGGCCTTGTTCCGCCTGTTCGACCGCGTGCAGATTCAACCCACGAACACGCCCGAGCGCTTCATCGCCACGTTCGACATCGATGGTCGAAAGGCGTCGTTCGAGGTCACGGCCAGCAGCGTGCGCAATCCCTTCCGGCTTCGCGAATTGCACGAATTCACTTGTCCGAATGCGTTGTGAGCGGGGCGCGAGCAAGCGTGCGATGAACCTTGCCACACGCGACGCACTGCCTGCTCACGCTTTGCCGGGCTGGTACGGCAAGCTCTCCATCCTGGGTGATTTCGCACAGCGCCGCCTGCCGCCGCACGTCGTGCAGCGATGTGATGCGTGGCTGTCGGGGCTGATGCTGGAGATGCCCTCGGTGCTGGGCTCCCACTGGCTCAAGACCTACCTCACTGCACCGGTGCTGAACTTCGTCTGGACACCCGGCGTACTCGACACGCGATGGTGGTTCGGGATTCTGATGCCAAGTTGCGACAACGTGGGACGCTACTTTCCGCTGCTGATCGCACAGGAACGATCGCAGCCACCCGTTGACGGCCGCGGACTTGCGCATTTGGAGCGGTGGTACGGTGTGCTCACTCGGGCAGCCCTGCACACGCTGCAGGACGACGCATCCGCTGAAAGCTTCGAGCATGCCTTGGCCGCCGCGCCGTTGTGGCCCGCATGCGGGCGGCATGCGTCATCGGCTTGCCTTCATGGCGTGTGGCGTCATGTGATCCCAATGCTGCAGGGCCGGGTGAATGGGTACAGTACGCCGGCAGGTACCGAATGGAAGTTTCTTCAAACTCCGCCGGGCGCTTCGTCGTGGTGGCCGCACGGAGAAACGCTGCCGGGCGCAACCGCGCGATGCTGGCCGGGGCTGCCATCGGGCGTGGAATTCTCGACGCTGTTGAACGCAGGAGCGTGACTTGGAAGCCGCTCTCATGAGAACCGACCAGCTGCTCGTTGCCTATTTGGAGTCCGAACAGTCGCTGCGCTCCACCCACAGCGCAATTGCGCTGAAGTTGTCCTGATCCGGCCGGCATTGGCGCATGATGCCCTCGCGCATGGCAGCCAGCCACTGCTCAGGCGTGTCCGCATTGGCCAGACTGCTCGTGATCAGCGCATCGCCTGCGCTGGCCCACCAGCCGTCGCTGCACAGCAGGAACACGTCCCCGTCTTTCAGCGCCTGCCTCGCAACGGTGTGCGGCTCCAGCGCATCGGGGATGCCGAGCGCCGCGATCAGTTGATTCCGGTGAGGATGCCGTTGAGCCTGCGCCGGTGTGAGCACGCCCGCTTCGAGCAGGCCATACACCACCGTATCGTCCCGCGTCACGATGTCGATCACGCCGTCGCGCAGACGGTAAAGGCGCGAATCTCCGACGTGCGTCCACAGCGCAAAGCCGCGCAATGCATCAATGCACAGGGCCACCAGTGTTGTGTGCATGCGATCAGCACCTTGCATGGTCTGGCCTCGACATACGTCTTCGTGCGCCGCCATCACGGCCTGCGTCAAGGACTCTGGATTCCACGGCAAGGTGGCGTCATACAAACACGCTTGCAGCCGCTGCACGGCCCGGCGTGCCGCTTCGGCGCCCTGCCGGTGGCCGCCTGCACCATCGGCCAGCACGGCATACCAGCCCGGTCCATACTGCCCGACTGAGACCGCATCTTCATTGCCGGCGCGTGCACCGCATTCACTGCAGAGGGCCGCCCGGATCCCTGGCAGGCTGTGGACCTTCAAGCCGCGCTCCTGCTCTCCTGCAGACGTTTCAACTGCTCTTCATAGGCCATGAGGAAGGCCTTGCCGAACAGCGTGTTGAAGTCCTCCTGCGCCTCGTCGCGAATGGCCTCGAAGTGCTGAAGGTACAGATCCCACAGCTTGGCTTTGCGATTCAATGGCAGGACGCTGTCGAGCATCGATCGGCCCGCGAGCTTGGATTCCAGGGTCTCGGGCCTGAAGCGCGTCAGCACCCCGTCGAGGGCGGCGCGCGTGCCGGCCATGGTCGCGATGGCATGACTCACCAGATCGTGCATCGCATCCGCCATTGCAGCGGGGCCCGCCATGAATCCCCGCATCGGCGGCCGCACCAACTGCTCCAACGCGGACTGCCCATCCGGAGAAAACTTCAGCGGGTTGTTGTCGCGCGACTTGATCACGGTGACTTCCGCGTGCAGCTCATGCTTCGTCGCGGCGCGCACGGCCATCATCTTCAGCGTGCCATCGACCGCCGAACGCAGCAAGCGGCCAATGTCATGCATCAGCTCGTCGGTCAATTCAAGGTTCGGATCGATGCGAATGCCGGCGCCATTGCAGAACGAACGCCACAAGGCATGAGCCTCGTCGCCGCCCGGAGGCACGGCCGGACGCGACGAAGCAGGTGGCACGGTGTCGTTCTCGCCCGGTGGTTCGTTCGGCGACCATGCGCCAGCCTGCCGCAACTTCGGCAGCCGGAAGGCCGACTGCAAAGCCGGCGTGTGATCGGCAAATGCGGGCTGCGCCTGCTCCAGTGAAGGATTCTCCCGAACTGCGCCGAACAATTCCAGAGGGTCGACCGGCAGCTTGTCAGCCGCTGACGCGGTGCTCGCCTGCGCCCCCGACATGAAGTCAGCCAGGGGATCACGACCAGGTTGCTCCAGGCCGAACAGATCGTCGATCGAACCGCTGCTGCAATCGGGCACCAGGTCGGAAAACCCTCCCCCGCCGAGACTCACATCCGCATCGGCCGCAAGCGTGGTGGCCGGACCGCTCACGAGCCTTGGCGCCTCAAACCCTGTCTGCGGCACCGTGGGCTCACCATCCCCAGCCGACATCGTTTCGTCGATCGTCTCCAGAAGATAGCCCCCGATGCGAACGAGATCGCCATGGACGAGCGGCGCCGTCTGCCCCTGGGCGAGCGCCTCACCGCGCACGCTGATCGGATTCGCGCTGCCGATGTTGCGAATTGAATAACCTGAATCCCCGGCATGAATCTCCGCCTGGCGGCGGGATATATAGCGTGCGGGGTCCGGCAACGCCATCGTGTTGTGATCGGCGCGGCCGATCGTTCCGCCTTGCGCGCCGAATTGCGCGGTGATGGGCTGAGTCAGGGGCAGGTCGTTCAGCGACACCACGCGCAGGGTGAGGGTCATGATGGGCTACTCTGATTGAACGCGGCCATCGTCGCCTCACACACGACGGGCTTCAATGAACGAAAGTCACGCCCCGCATGAGGCGGCGGCACATCGTGGATCGGGCGCGGAGGGCCGATGATCGTCTGCGACAAGGGGTTGCGGCAATGACCGAAAGTCACCTGTGACTTGGCTGAACTTGCCTCACACTGCGCAGCTTCGATCATCTGCCCGATGTCATGCTGACCCCGACCCTGCGCGCCGTTTCATCGTGTGCCTTCGCCACATTGTTGGCCGCCTGTGCAGCCGGCGCGTTTCAAGGCCTTGGCATGTCGGGCCTCACGCCGGAACAGGCGCTGGCACTGCCTGAGCGCCCGGCCCTCGCCGGCACGCCCGCACAGTTGCAGGCCCTGAAGCTCGCGATGAGCGCCGCCGACCTGCTGGAGTCGGGCCGTGAGGATCAGGCGCGCGTCGAACTTCAGAAGGCGCTGGCGCTGGACCGGGGCAACAAGCTGGCCAACAACCTGATGAGGCAACTCACGGTCGACCCGATTGCCACGCTGGGCCGCGACTCCTTCGTGTACGTTGTCAGGCCCGGCGAGACGCTTTCGAACATCGCGGGTCGCTTCCTCGGAGACACCTACGCGTTCTATCTCCTTGCCCGCTACAACGACATCAGGGTGCCGCGACAACTGGCGGGCGGTCAGCAGATCCGCATACCGGGCAGGACTGCGCCGACAGAAACGATGGCCACACCTGCAGACCCCGCCCGGCCGCCAAAGTCTTCCGACGGCAATGCGGACACCAATGTGACAACTGCATCGCCCGGCCTTCGCGCCCTGCTCATCGCCGAAGCGGCTGAACGCGCCGGCAACCTCGACCGGGCGCTCGACGAATACCGCCGCGCCGCCAGCCTCGATCAACCGGCTGCCGCAGCGAAAGCGGACGACGTGCGAAAGCGTCTGATCGACAGGCACACACTCGCCGCCCGCACCGCCTTTGCAAGACAGGATCTGGCCGGTTCGATTCGCGCCTGGGATCGTGTGCTCGATCTCGATCCATCGAACGGAACAGCCATGCTCGAGCGCCAGAAAGCCGAGCGCCTGAAGCAGAAGGTCGACAAGCTGTAGTTGTAGCACCTGCCTTGAGCTTCATCGTTGCCTGGTGAGGCCGCCCGGTTGCGCTTCAAGGCAATGTCCGCGATTGCCGCTCCTGCAGCGCCTGCGCCATCTCGTCGAACGCGGCATAAAGCAGGCCGAACTCGTCCTTGCGCTGCTCGCGGATACGGAAGTCGAAGCGCCCCTTTGCGATCTCATCCATGGCCTCGCCCAGCCGCTTGATCGGGCGAGCAAACCAATTGCCGACGAAGAACATTGCGACCGCAACGGCAAGCACCGTCACCAGCACCAGCACGCCCATCAATGTCATCGACAGACGCGCGACGCTTTGCAGCGGCAACTCGGGCAGGCCGAGCGCGACGCGGCCTACCCGTTTGCCCTGGAAGGTGATGGGCGATTCGAAACCCAGCACCTGACGGTCCTGCACCTGGTAGCGCGTACGCTTCACGCCGTCTGACCTTCCCAATGTTTCTCCGAAGGGCGGCTGATAAGGCTTGCCCACGGCAGCCGGCTGGCTGGATGCGCGCACGATGCCGGCCCGGTCCGTGACGGTGACGCTCTCGAAATCGCGCGTCTTCATCACCTCCTGCAGCGACACATCCACGCTGACCCAATCCTCTGCCAGCGCCGCCACCGCGTTCTGCGCGGCAATGAAACGCGAAAGGGCCTGCCCGTAATCGGACACCTGGCCCATCAGCGCCGCGTATTGCCGCTGGATGATCACCGTGGACGTGATGGCCATCACCACGGCGACGATCGCGGCCATCGTCACCGCCCACTTCACGCGCAGAGGCACGATGCGAGGCCGGCTCGACTCGCGCGCTTCTTCGTCGATTTCCGCCAGCACGCGCACCAGTGCCTCGGCCAGATCGCCGCCAGTGGCGAAGCGACGATCAGGCGACTTGGCAAGGCAGCGGGCCACGATGCGACGCAGCGAGGCGGGCACGCCGGGGCGCAGCTTCTCCAGCGGCGTGGGTTCCTGGTTGGCAATCTTCACCGCCAGCGTGACCATGCTGTCGCCTTCGAACGGTCGCTGGCCGGTAAGCATCTGGTAAAGCACGATGCCCGCGGAAAACAAGTCGGAACGACCGTCGATCTTCTCGCCCTGCGTCTGCTCGGGCGACATGTATTGCGGCGTGCCCAGCACGTCGCCGACGCGCGTGCGCTGCTCGCCCTTGACGGACTCGATGTGCGCGATGCCGAAGTCCATCACCTTGATGTCGAGCGTGTTGCGCATGCGCGCGATGTTGCCCGGCTTGATGTCGCGATGGACGATGCCGCGCTGATGTGCGTAATCGAGCGCGCGCGCGAGCTGCAGCCCCATGACCACCGCATCGCGGACCGGCAAGGGCTGTCCGGGTTCGAGCAGCGAGGCCAGCGTTTCGCCGTCGAGCAATTCCATGGCGATGTAAGGCCGGCCGTCGATCTCGCCGACGTCGTGCATCGTCACGATACTGGCATGCGACAACCGACCCGCCGCCCGCGCCTCGCGCAGGAAGCGTTCGCGGTATTCCTCGTCTTCGCACAGCGATGCATGGAGGAATTTGATGGCGACATCGCGGCCCATGTAAGGATCGTGGGCCTTGAACACGCTCGCCATTCCGCCACGGCCGATGCGTTCGATGATCTGGTAGCGGCCCACTTGATGGATGGCCGCCTCGCTCAACGCCGAAGACCTGCCGCCGGGCAGCGTTTGCAAGATGCGCTCTTCAGCGGCCGACGCCCACGAGCCTGGGGCCGCGATATCTGACCTCGCAGGACCGTTGCGCTGGGGCGCGGTCGCCCACGTCATCTGCGTATGTTCCGGCATGGATGGGGCGATGCGCGTGACGTCCGGATCGAATCCCGCGTCGTCCGCCAAAGGGTCGGGCGGCTTGTTGGCCTGGATGTTGGACGCCGTGTTGGCCGGCCGGTAAGGTCCTTCGGGTGCTGACATGCGAAGCCCTGGTACGGCGAGACACGCCGCCAACGCGCATGGTCACGGATGGAGACAAGACAGGCAATGAACGAAAGTCATCTG
>DASTGE010000349.1:0-7372 GCA_035719405.1 Burkholderiaceae bacterium | reverse complement strand
ATGCGACGCACCGTATCCGCATTTTCGGCATGGTGCACGAGCTGCGCTTCGGTCATCGGGACGAAAAGCGTGTTGTCGATGCGCTCGGGCAACTGCGTGAGCACCTCGCTCTTGCGACGCCTGAGCATGATCGGCGCGAGCGTCGCCCCGATGCGGTCCAGGTTGCGATAGCCGACAACACGCCCGGCCTCGTCGCGCAGCTGGTGCTCATGCAGCAGACGCCATGTTGGTCCGAGGCGATGCTGGTCGACGAACTGCACGATGGACACCAGCTCCTCCAGGCGGTTTTGCAGCGGAGTGCCGGTCAGCACAATGGCATAAGGGCTCGCGACACGCTTGAGCGCCCGCGCGGCCACCGTGCTCCAATTCTTCACGCGCTGGGCTTCGTCCACGATTACGACGTCGGGCGACCAATCATTGATGAGATCGAGGTCGCGCGAAATCGTCTCGTAATTGGTGATCTTCGCCCACGGCGCATTGCTGCCCTCGGGATCCGGCCATTGCTGCGCACGCAGGGGACGAAGCCCGCGAGTCACATGCGCTGGACGACGGCTGAAGCGCTCGATCTCCCGTTGCCACTGGTGCTTCAGCGAGGTGGGGCAAACCACGAGCACACGCTCCGCACCGCAGTGCCGACTCAGCAGCTCGGCGGCCGCGATTGCTTGAATGGTCTTCCCCAGCCCCATCTCGTCGCCGATCAGCGCCCGGCCGGCAGAAGCGGCGAACAGCGCGCCCTGCGCCTGATACTCATACAGCGGCACCTTGAGCAGCTTCCGCAGGCCAGCGTCCTTCGCACCCTTCGGATATGCCTGAGCGATGACGCTTCGCCGGTGCTCGGCATCGCGCCGCTGCGCGATGAAGTCCAGCGCATCCTCGTAGCACCGCAATTCGTGCCCTGCCTTCGCTGCCTGACGAATCAGCGCGTCGACATGAAGCCCCGGGTCGGACGAGCCGTCGAAAACCGCAGCCGCCTTGCGCGTCAGGGATGCCGGGCAGTCGGTGCCGGCGCGAAAGCCCAGGCGCCGCTCGCCTCGATACTGCAGGTAAATCTCGCTGTAGGGCGGAGTGAAACCCTTGGCGAGCATGGCTTTGTCCTGGCGTCGCCGCAACAGCTTGCCCAACGTGAACTCGATGTGCTTGCAGGTGCCGAGGTCATTGGTCGCGAAGTCGGGGCACGAGCAATAGTTGTTGCCCGGCTCCATACCGCGCAGCGCCACTCGATAGCGGCCTTTGCTCTGCGGATTGGTCACGATGAACTCCGGCTCGTCGCCCAAGCGCTCCAGGATGAACGCCTGCTCGCGGCCGTACTGCCGCCGAAGGCTCGCCTGCCAGTCCTCCACTGACATCTCCTCGGGAGGACGCGTGCGGGACAGACGCGGTTCCGCGGGTGCCCGTCGGGGTGGTGGGTTCGAGGGCTGGATTTTTGATGAGCGAGGCATTGGAGAGTCAATCGGCAGCGAAAGCGGCGATTGTCGTACTGCTTGGGAGGCGAGCAGCTTTGCGACCTTTGCTGGCTTTGCGGCCGACCGCCCTCACATCACTATCGCATTCGGAATGGCATTCCTCGGAAACCTTCTCGACGCCTTGCCCGAACTGCTTTAGAGCAGTATCAACCTTCCCTCAGCGCAGCCTCATGTAGGCTTCGTACAGCGGCTCGTGCGTGGACCGCAAACGCCTGCGTCGATCGACGATCTCGTGCTGGCGGCCCTCATGCTCCAGCCCGATCAGATCCACCAGCAACCGCATCGCGCGCTCGGGCTTGTCATTCACGCAAGGCCGGGCTGCGCTCAGCGTGCGGCTCAAACCAGACTTCTGAGTGAGCAACCAGGCGGGGAACCAGGCGAGATCGCGCTCATCGCCCTCACCCTCGAATTCCGCGTCGAATTGCTTTCTCAGCTTGTCCAGCAGCGGGTCGGCCAGCCATTGCGTCACGGCGTGGAATCGGGCCGGGGCAAGCCATGCAAGCTCGACGAGCAAAGGCCAGACGACATCGAGTCCTTCCATGCGATAGCGGGCCTGCACCATCCAACCGAGCGGGGCCGGAATACGGTGCCACGATTCGATGCCCTCCACCGCCTGCACAGCCTTCGGCCAGTCGCATGCGAGCAGCCACAGCACCGCCGCATGGTCGTCGGCATGGGGGGCGCGGAAGGGCAATGCAGTTCCCCTTTGCGCCGCGAGCCGCCACAGAGGCCGCATCCAGTCTTCTCCGCCAGAGTCGCCGAACATGCGGCGAGCTGCCGGTTCGACGACGTCCGCCAGCATGCGCACCGCGTCGTGCATCGCCTGCTGATTGGCAAAGGGAGCGTCGGTTGTCCTGTCAACGGCGTCGACCAGGACGGACAACGGCCCGAGAGCGTCATCCGATGGATATTCCTGTTCAAGCGCTTTCCAGGCCGCCCGTGAGCCCTCGCAATCGCGCTGCTGCAGCGCCAGCAACACGTCGTTGCGCAGCATCACGTCGCGGCTGTGTTCGAAGATGTCGAGCTGCATCATGCTGTGGCAGTGTCGCGGCCTCATGCGCCGCGCACCGTGCGCATTCTGCACGATGAGCCGAGACCTTTCGCATCCAAGGACAGAAGGAGGCAGAGCGACCTCCTTCTGCAAGTGTCAGTGCGCTACAAGCACCGGCACCTTCGACAGCGACAACACTCGCATCGTCTGGCTGCCAAGCAGGGTCGATGCGAGCGCGCCCCGGCCGCGCGAGCCCATCACGATCAGGTCGCAGCCTTCGCGCGCCGCCGTTTGGACGATTTCCTCGTAAGGATGCTCGCTTACCTGCACCAGACGTTCGAGGCGATCGGCCGCATTGCCGCCCCGGGCGAGCCATTCGTCGAGCCGGCGCCGCCCTTCAGAAAGCAGCCTGCTGCGCAATTCGCGCACATCATCCTCGAGACTCGAGCCTTTGCTGAAACTCAGATGAGCGAAGTCCCCCATGCCATAGTCGGGAATGACGAACAGCGCGCTCACCCGGCCGCTGCCCGCGATCCTGAGCGCGAGCGCCAGCGCATTGTCCGATTGAACGGAACCATCGACGGCGACGAGAATGTGCTTGAACATGCTGCCATACTGACGCGCGCATCTGCACTGCGGCTTGCGCCAGATCAAATGGGCGCATGCATACCTCGCAGCTACTTCGGCTGCTCGTTGCCGTAGGTCTTGACCAGATAGTCGACGATCGCAGGCATGTCCGCATCGTCGATCGGCGCATTGAACACCTGCTTCATGCGCTTGACCATCGCATCCCAGTAAGGACGCGGCGCGCTGGGCGGCTGGTAGAGCATGTACTCGGCCGAATGACAGGCGACGCAATTCGCCTGTGCCTTGGCATAGCCGGGCAGCGGGCTGGCCTTCAACTGCGCGCCATCGGGCGGCAGGGTGATCGACTTCGCGTCGCTGCGCTCCGTGGCGGCCACGGCGCCGAGGCATGCGATGGCCAGAGCAATGATGCTGGTTTCGGGTTTCATGCGATGCCCCTCATGCCGCCGTGATGACCACATGCTCGACCACGTTCCGCATGTAGCCCGCCGGCTGCCACAGCGCCTGCATCGGCTGGCTCTGCCCGGATCGATTGAACGCGCGAACACACAGGTCATGGCTGCCGGACCGGGGGTTGAAGCCAAAGCTGAACTCGCGGAAGGAATAGCGGCCCAGGTCTTCGCCGAGCGTCGCGCCGCGCCAACTCTGCCCGCCGTCGGTCGAATACGCGACTTCGCGGATTCCCTGCCCGCCATCGAAGGCGATGCCACGCACCTGGAGCGGTTGTCCCGCGCGGACACGAGCACCGTCCCGCAGTGAGGTGATGAACGAGCGGACGGTAAAGCGGCCGATGGGTCGCGTCGCCGCGGGCGTGGTGCCCGGCTCGATACAGGCGCAATCGTTGTCCGGAATGCGGTACGCCGGCTTCATCCAGAAGCCTTCGTACACATGGTCGATGATCTCGATCTCCGACAGGTGCTTGACCCAATACGTCCCGTAATAGCCGGGCACGACCAGGCGGACCGGAAAGCCGTTGAGCATCGGAAGGTCCGTGCCGTTCATGCGCCAGGCGATCATGACCTCGCCGTCCATCGCATGGCTCATGTCGAGCGATTTGACGAAATCGCCGCCCCCGAACACGCCATTGTCCAGGCCGTTGAACGTGACCTGCCGCGCCGTGTTCTTCGGCTCGGCGCGCGACAGCACATCTTTCAGCGGCACTCCAAGCCAGCGCGCATTGCCCATTGCGCCGTTTGACAACTGCCCTCCAGTGACCCGGGGAGAGAAGTGACCCCGGCTGTTACCCGAACACTGATTGACGGCCACGATCTCGATTGGCTTGAACTGCGTGGTCAGCTCGCCCATCGTCAGCTCGAGTGGCTTTCCCGCCGCATTGCCTGCGATCCGGATCACATGCTGGTCGCCGTCGATCGAAGTCGGAATGCCGGCATTGTGATATCGGACGAAGAATGCGTCGTTCGGCGTGATCACGCCTTCGTTGAACACCTCGAACGGCGTTTCCAACTGGGGCGGCCGGGAAGTGAGCACGATGAGGGGTCGCTTCTCCGGATACGCGACGAGCTGCCGGCGGCCGTTGCCGATCGGCAGCTCGGCTGTGGCGACTTGTGCGACGGCCGGACGGGCCATGCCGGCCAGCCCTGCGGCGAGCGCGGTGCCGGCAACCAGGCGGCGCCGGGAAATGTCAGTGTCCTTGCTCATTGGCAAACCTCCCGTCAGACGCGTATTTTCGACCAATGCGCAATTGCATTATTGCCTTCCCTCCAGCATGAATGGCATCACGCGATCCAGCAAGACCTGGGGTTCCTCCTCGGGGATGTAGTGCCCGCAGGGCAATGACTCTCCCCGAACGTCTTCGGCCACGCGCTGCCAGAGTGCGAGCGGATCGAAGCAGCGGTGCACCACGCCCTCGGCGCCCCACAACACCCGCAGCGGCATCGCGAGGCGCCGCCCTTGTGCCCGGTCCGCGCGGTCGTGCTCGAGGTCGATTCCCGCAGAGGCACGATAGTCCTCGCACATCGCGTGCGCCGAACCTTGCAATGCGATGCAACGCTCGTATTCGGCCAGGGCGCGAGGGTCGAATGGGGCCAGACCGGCGCGCCGCCGCCCCATCAGGTCGCGCACATAGCCTGCGGGATCGACCTCGATCAATCGCTCGGGCAGAGGCGCCGGTTGAATCAGGAAAAACCAGTGCCAGTACAACCGTGCGAACGCTTCTGTCGTGCCCTCGTACATGTCGAGTGTCGGGGCGATGTCGAGCAGCACGAGTCGGCGCACGGCCTGTGGATGGTCGACCGCGAGCCGGTGAGCGACACGTGCGCCGCGGTCATGCGCCAGGACCGAAAAGCGCTCGTGGCCCAGCTCGCGCATCAGAGCAAGCATGTCAGCGGCCATCGCGCGCTTGCTGTAGCGTTCATGATCCACACCGCCGTCAGGCTTTGACGAATCGCCATAGCCAGGAAGATCCGCAGCCACCAGGGTGAAACTGCGGGCAAGCACGGGCGCCACCTTGTGCCAGATGGCATGCGTCTGCGGGTGGCCGTGCAGCAGCAGCAATGGCGGCCCGCTCCCCCCGATGACGGCATGGATGAGCATGTCGCGTCCGGTGGCGATCCGCCTCGGGACGAACCCTGGGAACAGCATTGAGGATGGCATTGCGCGATCGTAGGCCGATTCGCGACCCACTGGCCCATGGCACGAGGTGACCGCACGGAATCGCGGTGCCCCCGCGTTGTCCAGAATTCCCGCAAGCTTTACCTGCAGGGGTAATCCCGACGGCCTGCTCGCCCCTGAAGAGCGCGCGCGCAAGGACAAGGTGAGCTACATGAGTCCGTACGATCCGGCGAACACCCCGCGCAGTGCTGCCGATGTGCCATGCAGCGCCGGCTCAATAAGAATCACACACCGAATTGCCGGTTCGGAATTCGCCGGTTTGGGATTCGCTCCGACCGGCAATCCCGGCTCGACATGAAAGAAGCTCTTTCAGAAGCGCGACGACCAGACCGTCACCGGCTCCTGCACGCCATCGAGCACCAGTTGCTGCACCGCCCGATGAATGCGGACTTGATGATTCTCATATGCCCGCACCCAGGTTATGGGATCTTCGTCGGCGCCGAAGTGGTCCTGCAATGCCTGATGCGTGATGCAGGCTTCGATGTTCCGCCCGCGGAATTCAACGGTGAACTCCAGCACACTGAAATCGCGGCGCACTTTGGGCGTCAAATTGCCCGATCCTCTTGCCGCTGCGTCGACCGTCCGTCTGTGGGAGACAGACTGAATGGCCTTGCGGCTTTCTAATTCGCGGCCACGCTTCGTTGCTCGATCGGAAAAACTCCAGACTCTCATGCTGCTTGTGTGGCGCATCGTTGGGGAAGGAATGCGCAGAATATGCAGCAGCGCCTACGGTCGGTGGATCCCTTGATCGCGTGGGTTATCCACCGAAGTGATGAAAAACGAAGTTGCGGCCACCAATCAAGTCGGGGGGTGGGTATGTCCGAGGCCTTCGCGGGCAGAAGCAAGACCGTTTCGGCCCTGCGCATTTCCGGACTTTCAATCCCGCGCTTTCTTGCGGTCGGCCGCGTTCTCGCGTTGGGTTGAGCGATCGCAATCCTTGGCGATCAGCTCAACTTCATTCCCCGCAGTTCCTTCGGCACATCCGGAAAACGCAGCCGCAGTCGCTGCAGGCACTGCCTCAGCACGAGCGCGATCATCAGGTTGCGTTCGGTCTTCGAGTCCGCGGGCACGATGGTCCAAGGTGCCCATGAGGTTCCAGTGGCACGGATCGCCGCGCTGTACGCCTTCTGATAGGCATTCCACTTATCTCTCGTGTCCAGGTCGTGCGGGTCGAACTTCCACTGCTTCGACGGATCGTCAAGGCGCGCCTGCAGGCGACGGGTCTGCTCGTCCTTGGAGATGTGGAGCATGAACTTGAGGATCACCGTGCCCGTCTCGCTGAGCATTCGCTCGAAGTCGTTGATGTGGGCATAGCGCTGCCGCGTCTGGGCCGGCGTGATTCCGCCTTCGACCGCGGGCACGAGCACATCTTCGTAATGGCTGCGGTTGAACACCACGATCTCCCCGTCGGCCGGGACGCTGGCGTGGATGCGCCAGAGATAGTCATGCGCCCGCTCCGCCTCGTTCGGCGCCTTCCATCCCGCCACCCGCACTCCCAACGGGCTCATGCGACCGAACACGCGCCGCAATGTTCCGTCCTTGCCGCTCGCGTCCAATCCCTGGAGCACCACGAGCATCCGGTACCGCCGGTCGGCATAGAACAGGTTCTGCAATTCATCGAGCTCGACGGCCAACGCCTCCACTCGCTGCCGGTCGGCTTCCTTGTCTCCGCACGAGCACGGCAGCGCCCCCGGGTCGATCC
>DASTGE010000348.1:0-3094 GCA_035719405.1 Burkholderiaceae bacterium | reverse complement strand
CGGCGCGTGAGGTAGGCCCGTCGGTGGATTCGGCCACGCCGTGCAGCTTGCGCAGCAGATGGGCCCAGCAACGAAGCCGCAAGGCCCGGTCGCGGTATGCCACATACCCGTCGCTCATGAGCAGGCCTTCGAAGGCCGGGCCCAGGACGTTGTCGAACATCTCTTTGGTGCGCGCACCGATCATGTACAGCACCGTGTGGCTGCAGCACACGACCCACCAACCTTACGGAACCGGACATCTTCGCATCGCCGAAATCCGCGACCCGTTGTTGAACTCACGCTCAAGCGTACGATACTCTGTCGTTCTCAAAAAGGGTCCAGAAGAACACTAGGCAGCCGAGCATCAGGGCGGTGTCAACCCGCGTTTGCGCCGTCTCGATGCGCACCCTGGTTTTCAGGTTGAAACCAAGCCTTTCATCATGCTTGACGATGAACGATGTGCCGGCGTCGCTCGAATCACGAACGCGCACGCGCCGGTAACCACCCTCGCCTTTCGGGCTCCAGTCGAAACCCAGCACGCAGCCATTCGCACGCAGGCCCCGCAGTTGGAGCCATTTCCTTTCGGCTTCGAATCGCAGGCCGTCGATCGTCAAACAGGCCAGGCCGTCCGTGGTGATGACGGGTACGCCATGGTTGAATACGGTTGTCAAACCTTTGTCATGGACGACGGTATGTCCGGTCAACCGGAGCGCGTCGGACGCGGAGCAGGCCAAGGTCTTTCCGAACACCGTTTTGCGCGCCAGTTCGATCCACGCCATGTCGCCTGCTCCTTTGTTCATGTCATTCTCAGGATCCGGATTTTCTCAGTTCGATGGCGATCTTCACGGGCGTGCCCTTGATCCCCAGCTCGAAGTTGGCGGACGGCGTGACGGCCCTGCTGCCGCTCAAGTTCTGCCGAGCGCCGGGCACGAAGTCCAGTCCGATGGGAAGGCCGTAGGCCCGGGCTCCGGCGGGCAGGATCGAGATCTTGCCGAAGTTCTTCTCCAAGACCGTCTCGACCCTGGCCTTGTCGTGGCCCCATGGGTAGGTGAGCCGCGTGACTTCGTCAATGCTGCCCCGACTCTTGTACTGAACACCGATGCGGTCGGTGCCGATCATCGCCTTTGCGTCGCCCCATGAGGCCGACAGGCGGACAGTGTCGGACTTGAAGATGTCTGCGCCGAACTTTTGAGCGGCATGAAGCACATTGCCGGCGTCACGGCCGAGGGTGCCGGCGCGCGCCGAGTCATAGAGGGACACCGCACCCTTGCCCAAGGCCAGGCCAGCGTCGATGAGTCCGAATCCCAGTTCGCGGGGCGCCTGTGTGAAAGCGACCGCGGCGGTGATGGACCCGCCATCGTCACTTTCCGCAGCCTCGTCGTTGTTGCGCCGCACGTCGTTCTTGAAGCTTTCCCAGCCTGAGCGCATCTCGTCGTATTGCTTGCCGAAAGGTTCGACCTGCGGCTTCGGACTCGCTGGCAGTGGAATAGAGGTGAGGGTTTTCTGCTGTGCGGCCAACGCCATGCGGTAATTGGGGTCGGCGTTGCGCTCGGCCTGGGTGCCATTGACGCGTGCGAAGAGGTTCCTCATGGCCTTCGCGTCGTCGGCCATGGAAGTCTTTCTTTCGCCGCGCTTTGCGTGCGCCTGGATGCGGCGGTCGTTGCCGGCCGCATCCATTGGGGGTGGCAAATTGGCGAGCGAATTGGCAGAGCGCTGCGACGTGGCGGTCGACGCGTCCTCGGCACCTTCCCGTTCGGCCTGCGGATGTCCTTCGGAGGTCGGGGATTCCTCGGTGGCAGCCTCGGCCTGCTGCCTGGCCCTATCGAGGCCGTCTGCGTCGCATCGAGGATCATCCGACACCTCGCCGCGCTGCAAAGGCGAGCGGGCGGAGACATCGGCACGGGCAACGTTCATGGAAAACTCCTGTTGTTGTGTGAGGTGCTTCCATTGAATAGCGCAGCGCCCTTTCGCGAAATCTGGGACGCGACCTAGCTGTGGTGCGCCCCAGGATGCCGCCCGGGCGAAGCGTTCAGCGCTGCCCTTCGATGGCCGCTTCAGCTGCGGGCTCTGCTTGGGAAATGGTGTCGATGACGTTCACCGCGCCTGCTGCAACACTCAGCAGGTACTCGCGGTCCCGATAGCGCACCGTCACCAGGCGCTCGCGCTGACCAAGCGGCACGCTGCGCACGACTCGCGGCATGTCGTGGTCATCGCCTCTTGCCTTGCCGCCCTGGAAGCGATTGATGATGCGCAGCGCGAGCCATGCCAGCACCAGCACGAAGCACAAGGCCACTGCGGTCGAAGCCAGACTGGTTCCGAGGCCGGTCGAGGCCTGCTCGGCCGCGATGTCTGGATCGGTCATTGGCGCCTGCGCGGCAAGGTGAGATGTGATTGCACTGACGTTGTCGGGGCTGGAAGCGGGCACTGGGGAAGTTGCTGCGTTGTCTTGGGGCATGGAGGCGTTCGGTCGCATGGGCGTTGAAAAGACACCGGCGCAAGCGCTGGCGCTCTGCTAGTCCCAAGGTGGATAACGTGTCAAGTCCTCGCCGGGCATGTCGCGCTTGCGCATCAGGTCGGGCTGCGATGCGGACGATGTATCGGTGTCGGCGGAACCCCGTGCCGAAGGCGAGCGGCGTCGATCCTCCAACTCGTCGCGCACCTCGCGCGCCCAGAGGACGACCTCGGCGATCACGTCGAACAAGTCCGCGGGGATCAACTCGCCGACCTCTGCGCGCGCCAGCAGGTCGCGCGCCAAGGGGATGTTGCGCACGACGGGGACGCCGGCGTCCTGCGCGGCCTCGCGCATGGCCTGAGCGACATGATCTTCGCCCTTGGCAGACACCATCGGCACGGGACACAGCTCACGATCGTAGTCAATGGCGATGGCAACGTGCGTAGGGTTGACGACCAGCACGTTGGCATTGCGCGCCGCGTTCGCCGCATTGCGCTGCGACCATTCCTCGTGGAGCTGCCGGCGCTGCCCTTTGATGTAGGGGTCGCCCTCCTGCTCCTTGTGCTCCTGCTTGATATCGCGCAGGCTCATGCGCATCTTCTTCATGAAGTTCCAACGCTGGTACGCCGCGTCCAGCACGGACAGCAAGGCGAACAGCACGAC
>DASTGE010000347.1:0-2520 GCA_035719405.1 Burkholderiaceae bacterium | reverse complement strand
TCTACGACCTGCGACGGATGAAGCCGCAGCAGGCCAACCTGTACCTGCTTTGCTACGCGTGGCAGCGCTATCGTCAATTCACCGACAACTTGGTCGACGCGCTCGGCTACCACACCAAGCGGGTCGAGGACAAAAGCAAGGCGCTGGCCGGGCAGGCATTCGTCGAGCAGCAGCTCAAGCGCCAGAAGGAATCGCCCCGGCTCGGCCGCCTGCTCTTGCTGTACGTCGACGACACCGTCCCCGACACGACGCCGTTCGCCACCGTGCGTCGGCGTGCCTTCAAGATCATGCCCCGCGACCAAGTGAAGGGCGCGGGCGAGCGCCTGAGCGCGAAGCCGCCCAGCCAGCTGGCCCTGCGCTGGGCGACGGTCGACAAGCTGGCCGCCCGCGTGCGGCGCCATCTGAGGCCACTGTACGAAGCGCTCGAACCGGCGAGCATCGAGCCCAACAACCGATGGCTGGCCGCCCTCAGGTGATGAAGAGCGTCTTCGCCAAGAAGCAGCGGCTGTCGCAACGGCCAGCCGATGAATGCCCTGAGCACACCGTGCCCAAGCGCCTGCGCGCGTACCTGCTGACGTTCGACGCCAACGGCAAGCCCACCGGGGTGCAGGCCGACCGCTACGAGTTCTGGATCTATCGCCAGCTCAGGAAGCGCCTGCAGTCGGGCGAGCTCTACGTGGACGACAGCCATCAGCATCGGCACCTGAGCGCCGAACTCGTCTCGGCCGACCGGCAAGCCTTGGCGTTCGAGCAGTTGGACATCCCCTGGGTGCGCCGGCCGCTGGACGAGCAGCTCGCCGAACTCACCACCGAACTGCACACACAGTGGCTGGCCTTCGATCGCGAGCTGCGCGCGGGCCAGCTGACGCACCTCGACTACGACCAGACGACTGCGACCCTGACCTGCCGCCGCCCCCAGGCCGAGGACGAGGACACGCCCGACGCCTTCTACGAGCAACTGCCGTTCTGCGACGTCGCCGACGTGCTTCGCTTCGTGAACCGGGAGTGTGGCTTCCTGTCGGCGTTGACGCCGCTGCAGCCGCGCTACACCAGGCAGGTCGCCGATGAGGACAGCCTGCTGGCGGTCATCACCGCCCAGGCCATGAACCACGGCAACCGGCGCATGGCGCGCACGAGCGACATCCCCTATCACGTGCTCGAGACCGCCTACCAACAGTACCTGCGCCTGGCCACGCTGCAGGCGGCCAACGACCACATCAGCAACGCCATCGCCGCGCTGCCGATCTTCCCCCACTATTCGTTCGACATGGAGACGCTGTACGGCAGCGTCGACGGCCAGAAGTTCGGCGTTGCGCGGCCCACCGCGAAGGCGCGACATTCGCGCAAGTACTACGGCCGCGGCAAGGGCGTCGTCGCCTACACGCTGCTGTGCAATCACGCGCCGCTGCAGGGCTGGTTGATCGGCGCGCACGAGTTCGAGGCCCACCATGTCTTCGACGTCTGGTACCGCAACACCTCGGATATCGTGCCCACCGCGATCACGGGTGACATGCACAGTTTGAACAAATTGAACTTCGCGATCCTGCAATGGTTCGGCCCGCGCTTTGAGCCGCGCTTCACCGGCCTCAACAAGCACCTCGGCGAGATCTACTGTGCGGGTGACCCGGCACAGTACGCGCATTGTCTGATCAAGCCGGCCGGGCAGATCGACCTCAAAATCATCGCCGACGAAAAGACGAACATCGACCGCATCGTCGCGACGCTGGGCCTGAAGGAGATGACCCAAGGCACGCTCGTGCGCAAGCTCTGCACCTACGACGCCGACCCGACACGCAGAGCGATCTTCGAGTACGACCGGCTCGTGCGCAGCGCCTACACGCTGCGCTACTTGCGCGACCCGAAGTTGCAGCGCTACGTGCACCGCTCACAGAACCGCATCGAGTCCTACCACCAACTGCGCTCGGCCATCGCGCAGGTCGGCGGCAAGAAAGCACTCACCGGGCGAACCGACATTGAGATCGAGATCAGCAACCAGTGCGCGAGGTTGGTCGCCAACGCAATCGTGTTCTACAACTCGGCGATCCTGTCGCGGCTGCTGACCAAATACAAGGCCAGCGGTAACGAGAAGGCGCTGGCGCTCGTCACTTCGACGTCGCCGGTGGCCTGGCAGCACATCCACCTCAACGGGCGCTACGCCTTTCTCGACGGCGGACAGACCATCGATCTGGACGCGCTCATCCAGGGTCTAAACCTTGAATAGGAGGCCGAATCACGGCGCACACAGCCCCCACGGACCTCGTACCTCATGGACTATGGACGCACCCCCGGGTGCGCCGGAATTTTCTGAGATCCGGGCGTAGACCCCCGTACTGCTATCTTTTGCAGGCCGTCGAGCAACGCGACGCCGACACCTGGGGTGTGCACCTGCTGGACGCGGCCAAGCAAGGGCTTGATCCCGACTACACGGTGGCTGACGCGGGCACCGGGCTGCGTGCCGGCCAAGCCGCCGCATGGGGCGACAAGCCCTGCCACGGCGATCTGTTCCACGTGCGCCAGCAG
>DASTGE010000346.1:0-2490 GCA_035719405.1 Burkholderiaceae bacterium | reverse complement strand
GTCGTTGCTGACGATGCGAGCGAGTTCGCAGCAGTCGATGCTCGACACGTTCTTCGCTTCCGTGTGCGACGGCGAACTCGTGCGAGGTGTATCCGACAGAGCGTTTGCCAAAGCGCGCGAACAGCTTCACATGCCAGCACTGACTTGGCTCAACGACTGGGTCATCGAGCAAGCGGATGCCGCCGGCTTCGTTCCGCGCTGAAACGGTCTGCGGCTGGTGGCCGCTGACGGTGCGGTATTGATGCCGGCGGTGCGCGCGTCTCATCGCACGCGCAGCGCCGCCGCGACCGACCAGCGGCTCTTCGCGTTGTACTTGCCTGGGGCAGAGCTCACGCTGCATGCCCGCGTGCACAGCAACGTCGAGTCCGAGCGAGCCATGCTGGTCGAGGCCTTGGACAAGCCGCGACCTGGTGACGTGTTGCTACTGGATCGTGGTTACCCGGCTGCCTGGCTGGTGCAACTTCTCAATGAGCGGGGCATCAAGTTCATCATGCGCTGCGACAACAACAGTGGCTGGACGACGATGCGCCAGTTCGTTCGCGACAACCTCGATGACGCGACAGCGCAGCTCAATGTCCCCAGCGCCCAGGACGCGCGCGACTGGGGTATCCAGCGTGTGGCGCCCAGCGTGCGACTGGTGCGTCAGATCTCGCCCGGCGGGCAGATTCGGGTGCTCGCCACCAACCTCGATGCGCACACCGCGCCGGCAGCCACCTTCGGCGAGCTTTACCACCATCGCTGGCGTATAGAGGAAGCATTTAAACGCATCAAGCATCGCGCGCACCTGGAAGCCGTCAGCGGCCTGACCCAGCAGGCGCTGCTGATTGATGTGGCTGCCAAGGTGTTGGCCGACAACCTCGCATCGCTGCTTTGTGCTGCTGCCGCCGAACAACATGACCTGCCCGCTCGGTCTCGCCACTGCAATCGCAGCTACGCCGCGCAATTACTGCCACATCTGCTTCCTCGCGTCCTGCTCTTCATCGGCGACGTGCTCGGCACAGTCAGCGATGCCATCACGATGTTGGGCACGGTCACCCAGCGGTTCGTTCGAGGTCGCTCTCAACCAAGGCCAGCACATCACATCAAACCTCACGCTCGCTATGCATACAAGGGCTGACCGCTAAAGTTCGGTGCATTGGGTTGGAAGGGGTCGCACTTTGGCCGTTTGGGCCGTCCACACTGTCAGAACCGTTCAGCCGGTTCTCGGCCTTCGCCTGCGGACCGATCTTTTCGCCTGAGTCTCCCGCATTGAATCCAAAGTTTGAAAGAATCGACAAAATCCTTGAGAGAGGCGTTGCCGAAAGGCATTCCGGATCTTCACATCGAGCCCGATCATGAAATTTCGTGACTACTTCAGGACACAAAAGACCGATTCTTCGCCTTCTGGCCAGGCCCCCGCACCAGCCTCAGGCGAGCAAGCAGGAGCCGGCCGTCGCGGGATGCTCGGTTGCCTTCCCGGCCTCTCACGACGCTCCTCGAAGTCCGCGGCAACGGCGCCTCGCACCCCATCGCCGACGCGGGAGCGCGCGTCTGCAGTGCGCAACGAGCCCGCATCGGGCGCGTCGCCGGTCAATGACATCGATCCCCTTTCGGACACCGACGTAAGCCACGTCGTCTCGACCGCGGCGCAGGCGCTCGCATTGCTTCGACCGCAGCACGAGACTGATCCGCAACGGGTGCGGAACCTCCTTGATCAGAAGCTCAGGGCGTACAACACCCCTGGGCGTAGCGCCACCATGGATCGGCAAAACAAGGATCTCTGCGCGATGCTGGAGAACCTTCCCTCCGACAAGCTCGATGAGGTGGCCCATCGCTACCTGCAACTTGTAAAGGATCCGCGCAGGGCTCTGTTCGGACCCAGTTCCTCCTCCGCGGCCCCTGAAGCGTCCGCAACCGAGCACGATTCCGAGCCTTCAACCCCGTCGACCCGCAGCAGCGAGGAAATAGTCGTGGTCGACTCTACGCCCCCCAATGACAGTCCGGATCAGACGTCAAGACAACATGCGCAAGCGATCGCTCGCGACCTCATGACGTTCCTGCCTGAAGCCACCGACCGGCGCAGTCTCGACAACTTGTTCAAGCAATGCCACAAAAGCCCGGCGTTGGCTGCGCGGCCCCTGTTTTCCACGTTTGAGAGCCGATCGCAGCGATCAGACAGGCAGCTGCGCGAGAGGCTTCGGGCCATTCCAGAGGATCTCCGGCAGGATGTAATGGACGCCTGCATGAAGATGCAGGACGAGGCGCTCGCTCGAGAGATCACGAAGCTCCTGCCCGGAACGTCTGACCGAAGCGCGGTTCTGAAGTTGCTGGAACAACGCAGGAAGAAGCCCGCATTGGCTGCCAGACCTCTCATGGAAAGCCGGTCGGAGCGATCGGCCAGACACCTGCGCGAAAGGCTTCGAGCCCTTTCTCACGATCGTCTGGAGGCCCTCGTGGACGCCTGCGTGGAAATGAGTCGCGATGTTCAATCCGAGCGGGACAGGGATCTCG
>DASTGE010000345.1:0-3984 GCA_035719405.1 Burkholderiaceae bacterium | reverse complement strand
GCCGCTTGCCAGGGTCGTATTCGCCCTGCCCTCGTTCTGGATGCTCAAGGAATGGCTGTCCGGCCTGGGCGAGTTGGCAATGCCGTGGGGCTTGCTGGGTTACGCACAAGCGCCCTGCGGCCCGCTGACCGGCCTGCTTCCCTTATGCGGTGTGCTCGGCGTCAGCGGCTGCATGCTGGCCTTGGCCGGTCTCGTCGCCATCGCCATCCAACGCAATGCGCCGGGCGGTCGACGTCCCGTCGCGCTCGCCGCCGTTGCACTTGCCACGATGCCGCCATTGCTCGCCAGCATCGAATGGACAACGCCCACCTCACCGCTCACCGTGGCGCTGGTGCAAAGCGGGATGCCGTCCCGCGAAAAGTCGAACCCGGCGAACATTGGACGCATCCTCGACTTTTACCGAAGCGCCTTCTCGGCAGCCGATTCGCAGCTGATCGTCACGCCGCAACTCGCGATCCCGAAAATCCCACAGGCGCTACCACCCGGCTATCTCTCCACGCTGCATCATCTCTTGCAGCAGCATGGCGCGGACGCGCTGCTCGGCATCCATGTCGAATCGGCCGATGGCCGCGGTCTGTACAACGGCGTTCTCGGGGTCGGGGCCTCCGGGCTGCAACAGTACCTGAAGCGACAGCTTTTCCCTTTTGGGGAGTTCCTTCCAGTCAGTGGCCGGCCAAGGTCGTGGCTGAACGCCAGGATGCCCATCCCGATGCAGGACACCCTCCGGCCGTCGAGCGACGGCGGTGCGGTGTGGGCCGCAGGGCGGCGCGTCGCGTTGGCCGTCTGCTTCGAGGCCGCCTTCGGCAACGTCTGGCGACAACGCGCGCCGCTCGCCGACGTTCTTGTCAACGTGTCGAGCGACAGCGGCATCGATTCGCGGCAGATCGCCCGGCAATTCCTTCGCGTCGCACAGACGCGTGCGCTCGAATTGCAAAAGCCGCTCGTCAGAACGTCTGACATGCGCGGAACGTTCGCGCTTGACGCACACGGGCGGGAACTCGCGGCGCTGCCCGAAGGTCCGCCTGCAATGTCCAATGTGGCCGTCATCGGCCGATCCGGTCTGACGCCCTACGCGCGTTGGGGCGACGCGTTGCCCCTCGGACTCGCCCTGCTTCTCCTTGCCTTGGCGCTCACGAGGGCAAGAGGCGGGCTGATGCGCCGCCCGGCGTCGGGGCGGCATTGGCGGGGCAAGCCGGTCCCGAGGGGACAGGCCCTGCCTGCAGCCATTGGGCTGCTGCTCATCGCCTGTGCCTTCTTCTATCTCATGGTCAACTCCGGCCAGGCGGTGACGGAGAAGATCCGCGTCACCAACGCTGCAGACGCCGCTGCCTACAGTGCAGCCATCGTCGAGGCTCGGGCGCTGAATTACGACGCTTATCTCAATCGCGCGATGGTGGCCGGCGAGATCTCCATCGCGCAGATGCTGAGCTTTGCGTCATGGGTGACGTACTTTGCCAACGCCAGCGACAACTTTCACACCTCCATCGAAGACATCAACTTTTTCCTCCAGCCGGACGCGCGCGTTCTGTACCTGGACGGCATCTTCGGCAGTGTTGACTTTGCGAGCCGCTACTTGGGCACCACGGCGCGCGACTACTCGGACCACTTCGTCCAAGACATAGGCGGTGTCATCACCATCACCGACGGTGCCATTCGAGAGATGTCACGCGCCCAAACGGCGGTACACCTCGAACTCGCGCAGGGCTATCGGCAGCAGCAGGTTGCCGATCAGGTCGTCAAAGCGATAGACCCGAGTCTGAGCGCGGAGGTATTGGCGGCATCGCACACCTTCGCCGGCTTTACCAAAACCTATGCCAAGGACGGCGACAACGGCGACGAACGCGGCCGCTTCGCGGATGTCACGACACGCTCTCGCGACCCATTCACCCGCGAGCGCAACTGGACCATCGACAGCAACGACATCCTCTTGCTTCGAAAAGACGGTGCACTGAAGAAGCGTGGCGGCACCGAACTCATCGGCTACGACGAATGGCGGGCCGTCGACACCCTCGAACTTCATGGCCAGCGGTTCGGATGTGGCCGTTTCGGACTGGACTGGTGCGACGACGTACGCACTCCCATCGGCTGGGGGGCGATGGAAGTGGATGCCGGCGGCGGTGACGCTGCACGCGGCTACCACGGCAATGCGTACGGCGATAACCCCACCACTGCTCAGAAAGCCGAGGAAGGCATGAACAACGTCGACAGGCCCACACCGCTGGCGTACCGCTTCAGCGGCATTCCGGACATTCGGGAACTCGCGGACCTGGGCGTGACGGAGAAGACGCCTAAGCCCTCCACCTCGATCACCATTCTCGTCACGAAATCACAGTCCGACACCCTCACCTCCGGCAATGCCGCGAATGCAAGAGCAGGCGGCCGGCTGTCAGTGTTCGGCGATCGTCCGGCCGGGGGAATCATCACTGCGCTGTCGCGCGCGGAAGTGTTCTTCGATCGCATCGCCGCCCGATCGGATGGTCGCGATGAGATCGGAAGCCTCTACAACCCCTACTGGCGAGTCCGGCTGATCGCACCCACCGAAGGCGACAAAGCCGACATCGCCCCAAAGCAGAACAATTTGATGCTGCCATGAAAACCGTTCATATCGCCATATTGATCAGCGCGGCGTTGTCTGCCCACCTGACGTACGCCGTAGAGCGCGGATCGCGAGTGGAAGCGCCGGCCAGTTTGCGAAACACAGGAAACGTTGAAACCGTGCTCTACCGTGAGTCGGTCGGAGAGCTGCCGATGGGTTCATCCGTGCGGCCGACCATGGAAAAAACTTGCGCAGGCTTGCGCGAGCTTGGCGAGACGACCAAGACGCCGATTTTCGAACCAGGCGACGACAGGCCCATGACGAGCGAAAGCGTCAAGATCGGCAATTCACGCCACACCGTCAGCTTCTTGACGATTACAAATTACGACTGCGACTGGTCGATAAATCAAGCGAACAGAGACAGCTGCGGATGCACATTCCGACGTCTTCAATGGCGAAAAATGCACCTGAAACGAATTGAGGGAGATCTGCTCCACATCTATGACATCGACATCACACGAGGCGTGGGAACTCACCACTCCCGACGGCGCGGCTCACGGACCATCCTAGAAGAGGGCAAGGCCCTCGTCCCGGGACTGGCCCCGCCGCGCACTATCGGACACAGCGAATATGCCGGTATTCCGTGCGTCGTCAAGCGCGCGGATGTGAGCGCAGTGGCATGGAGCGAGTACTGTGTCGTCGAAGACCAGGCACATCACTGGCCTCCCGAGATTCAATCCCAGATATTGGGAGCGACACAGGTACGGCTTCATGACGGCATTGAAGATCGCACGCGCTGGGAGCACACGACCCGCGTCGTCATTAACGCGACGGTCGACGCAGGAGTTTTCGAAGTGCCGCCCGGCATCAAGATTCTCGACCTTGACAAGGTACGCGCCAAATGACCCGGCCTCCCGTTCACGGCAACAATCGCCAGGTACAACGTGGCCAGGCGCTCACCGAGTTTCTCGTCGTGGCGCTGGTCCTCGTCCCCCTGCTGATCGCCGTTCCCCTGGTCGGCAAGTACATCGACCTGATGCAAACCGCCGAGCAGGCCAGCCGCTACGTCGCCTTCGAGGGCATGAACCGCAACACCAGCGGCAGTTGGAAGACCGATGACGAACTTGCGGCCGAGGTGCGCCGCCGCTTCTTCAGCCGCTCCGATGCGCCGATCAAGACCGGCGACACGGCCGGCGACTTCTCCGCCGACCGCAACCCGCTATGGACGGACCATGCCGGCCGTCCATTGCTGGACCGCTTCAACGAGCAGGTCACAGTAAGCACGGGGACAGCCGACCAGAGCGGAATCAGGGACGGATCAACCTACGTCCCCGCACTCGATCTTCCTACCGCGAATCTGTATTCCGGGACTGTCACAGTCCGACCCAGCAACGTTCCCGGCTTCGCGCCGTTCGACGCGTTCGACTTGAGCATCACCCGCAGAACGG
>DASTGE010000344.1:0-4235 GCA_035719405.1 Burkholderiaceae bacterium | reverse complement strand
CTCCTTCATCAGCGGCTCGTAGCATTCGAACGTATAGCGATGCAGCGCGCGCATCGCCGCCGAGATGTGAATCGGCGTGCAAAACTGACCCCCTAATGGAGTGCGCCCCTGAGGGTGGACAGATCGGCTTGAGGGATTGACCAGTCTTGTCGGGTTTTCGCAGAGAGAACCATGGCAAGGTATCGCACACACAGCATCGAGTTTAAGCGTCAGGTCGCGCAGGAATATCTGTCGGGCGAGACGCTGCATGGATTGGCAAAGCGCCACGATATCCAGCGCCAATTGATCCGCGTCTGGGTCCGCAAGTATGAGGAAGGCGCTCTTGATGAGGATGCGCAGGCCGCCGATCTCATCCAGGAATATGAGGCTCGCATCGCTGCGCTTGAACGGCTCGTCGGCAAACAGGCTCTGGAGCTGGAGTTCCTAAAGGGGGCTCTGAAAAGCGCACCGCTGTCGAGAAGCGGGACTACGTCCGTTGTCACCGGCCCCGTGGCGTCTCCGTCGCGCAGGGATGCCGGCTGATGGGCATTGCGCGTTCGACCTATTATGATCGCCCGAAGCGGCCGACTGACGACACGGCGATTGTCGAAGCCATGTTCGAAGTCTGCGATGTATTCGAAAGCTATGGCTACCGTCGCGTTGGCGCCGCCTTGCGGCAGCAGGGCCTTGTCGTCAATCACAAGAAGATCCGGCGCTTGATGCGGGAACACGATCTGCAGCCGAAAACCAGGCGTCGCTTCATCGCCACGACTGACAGCGGTCACGGCTGGCCGATCTATCCTGACCTGGCCCGAGACTTTGTGCCGATCGGTCCGAACCAGCTTTGGGTCGGCGACATCACCTATGTGGCGCTGCCGACACGCTTCATCTACGTCGCCATCATCCTCGATGCCTGGTCACGCCTCGTCGTCGGCTACGCCATCGGCCGGTCCATCGACGCACGCCTGACTACCGCAGCCTTGCAAGCCGCTATTGCCCGCAGGCAGCCGCCGCCTGGCTGCATTCACCACTCGGACCGCGGATCGCAATATGCGGCGGAGGCCTATCGACAAGTCCTGGCAGACGCCGATCTGCTCGGATCGATGGGGCGCAAGGGGAACCCCTATGACAACGCCAAGGCCGAAAGCTTCATGAAGACCCTCAAGGTCGAGGCCGTTTATCCAATGGCGTTCGAAACCTTCGAGGACGTCACCGAGCATCTTTCTCACTTCATTGACGAGGTCTACAACAAGCAAAGGCTACATTCGGCGCTGGGATATCTCAGCCCGCAGCAGTTCGAGGATCAACATATCCGGCAGACCGGTCAAAACGCCGCCTGATAGATGTCAACCCTCAGGGGCGCACTCCAGATCGGCGTCCAATTTTGACCCCCCTTATGTAATGCGCGGCGGTCAGCGTTCGCCCGGGCGGAGCTGGTCAGGGTTGCGCAGACCGGGCGAGCGCGGATGGCGCTTGGCAACTGATGGGGTGATCAGGCGCGGTTCTTGAAGCGCCACGACTCGTTTCCGGTCTCGATGATCTCGCAATGATGGGTGAGACGGTCGAGGAGCGCTGTCGTCATCTTGGCGTCGCCGAAGACGGCGGGCCATTCTCCGAACGCCAGGTTGGTGGTGACGATGATCGAGGTCCGTTCGTAGAGCCTGCTGATCAGGTGGAAGAGCAATTGCCCGCCGGCCTGCGCGAACGGGAGATAGCCGAGTTCATCGAGCACGACGAAGTCGAGCCGGGTGAGGTATTCGGCGATACGGCCCTGCTTGCCGGCGCGGTGCTCTGTCTCGAGCCGGTTGACGAGATCGACGACGTTGAAGAAGCGGCCACGTGAGCCGTTGCGGATCAGGGCCCGCGCGATGGCGATTGCCAGATGCGACTTGCCGGTTCCGGTGCCGCCGATGAGCACGGCATTGCGCTGGTCGGCGACGAAGGTGCCGTTGGCGAGCTCTCGGACGAGGGCCTCGTTTACCGGCGTGCCGTCGAAGTCGAACTCATCGATGTCCTTGGCGATCGGCAGCTTGGCGACGGTGAGCTGGTATTTGATGGAGCGGGCCTGCTTCTCGGCGATCTCAGCCGACAGCAGATCGCCGACGATCCTCGGCGGCTCGTGCTGGCGCTTGATGCCTGTCGCCATGACCTCGTCATAGGCGCTGCGCATGCCATAGAGCTTCAGCGTTCCCATCAGTTCCAGAACCTGGGTGCGTTCCATCAGCTTGCCCTCCTGAGGCTGTCGTAGCGGGCGCAGTCGGCCTGAGGCTCATGCTGCAGGCGAAGAGCGTCCGGGGTGAGGATGGTCACGGCCGGCGCCGGATCACGCCGCCGCGCCAGGATGTTGATGATGACGGCGGATGAGCAGGCATTCTGATCGAGCGCTTCCTGGCAGGCAGCCTCCACGGCATCGATGCCGTCGGTCAACACCGTGGCCAGGATCGACACCATCTGCCGATCGCCGTCATGCGCCGCCTTCAATTTGCGTCGGATACGCTCCATCGCTGGTGGCAGAGCCCAGTCCCGGAATGGGGCGCCATTGCGCAGCGCACCGGGCTTGCGGGCAAGCACAGGGACGTAATGCCAGGGATCGTAGACCGTCTCGTTGCGCCCGAAGGAGCGGGCATGTTCGGCGACGACCACGCCGTCCTGGCGGATGACGATCCTATCGGCATAGGCGTGGATCTCGACCGGGCGGCCGACGGCCGTCGACAGGACCGAGTATTTGTTGGTGTCGAAGCGAACCGTGCAGGTCTTCGACACCGAGGCCGGCACCGTGTGGAATCCGTCGAAGGGGCCGCGATATTCGACCAGCTTGCCGCGCTCCTCCTCGAACACGTTCCAGATCGTTCGTTCCGGCTGTTCGATGTGACGGTGCGCCTTGGCGTAGGCGACGCACTTGTCCTGCAGCCAGGCGTTCAGCTCCTCGTAGGTTTTGAAGCGCAGCCGCGGCGTGAAGAAACGCTCGCGCACCAGCCCGACCTGGTTCTCGACCTGACCCTTCTCCCAGCCGGAGGCCGGGGTGCAGGCGACGGGCTGCACCAGATAGTGGCTGCACATCTGCAGGAAGCGGCGATTGTATTGCCGGTCCTTGCCGACGAACACCGTCTCCACCGCCGTCTTCATGTTGTCGTAGATGCCGCGCGTGCAGGCGCCGCCGAAGAAGGCGAAGGCCCGGTCGTGGGCATCGAACACCATCTCCTGCGTCTCGCGCGGATAAGCCCGCACGAACATCATGCGGCTGTGGCAGAGCCGGACGTGGGCGACCTTCACGGTCACCGTCACGCCGTTGATGAGGACGATCTCGTGGCTCCAGTCGAACTGGTAGGCCTCGCCCGGCGGGAAAAACAGCGGCACATAGGCATCGGCTGTTGCCGATCCTTGCCCCTTCGCCCAGTTCTTTGCGTAGCGGCGGACGGCGTCATAGCCTCCCTCGTAACCGAGGCTGCAAAGCTCTTCGTAAATCCGGATCAGTGTCAGTTGCTCGCGCGCCGCCTTGCCACGGTTGCCATTCAAAAACCCGTCAAGCTGATCCTGCCACGGACCGGTCTTCGGCTTGGGCTGCCGCTCGCGTTCGTAGGAGAACGACGTCTCGTCGGATCTGAGAATCTTGCGGACCGTGTTCCGAGACACATGCAGCTCGCGGCAAATCCGCTTGAGCGACCATCCTTGCACATGGAATGCGCGCCGAACTCGGGCAATCGTATCCACCGACTTCATCCCCACACCATCCGCTCGCAACGACGAGCTGATGGTCGCAAAATCAAAGCATCAGGGGGGTCAAAATTGGACGCCGATTCCCCGGCTTAGGGGGTCAGTTTTGCACGCCGATTCACACCCTCATTCCTATGATAGGGCGCAGGACGGGCTGATGCTGCGAATACGACTGTTTCTTGCCTACAGCCTAGGGTGCCTTTCCAGCGGCCACGTTTGCATTGCCTTTAACCTTGTCCTACGTGCTTCCCATGATAAGCTCCTTCTTAATTCCGGCAATCACTCGCAAGAGGATTTTCTCCTCGACAATTGGTTCCGCTTTCATCGAGGAATGAAGGCGAGGGTGGCACCTAAGGCCGCCGCGTATGGCGGCTGACCGGAGCGGCCGCTTTCGGCAGGAATGCTGCCCCCTATCGGCGGCTAATGGCGCCACGGCGACAGCCAACTTGGTCGCCGGAACCGCGAGATAAGGCGCAATCGGAGCGGCAGCATCGGGGCCGTAAGCTGGTCGGCAGCTTTGAGGTATAAGCAGCCAGAAGGGG
>DASTGE010000343.1:0-4788 GCA_035719405.1 Burkholderiaceae bacterium | reverse complement strand
ACGAGCCGCTGGAAGGGCTGGCGCCCATCATCGTCGAGGAACTGCTGCGCTCGATCTCGCGCGTCGTGCGCGAGGAGGGGCTGTCGGCCATCATTGTCGAACAGCACCCGAAGCTGATCCTGGGCATGACGGACCAGGCGGTGGTGCTCGACCGGGGAAGCGTGGTTCACCGCGCACCGAGTGCGGACTTGCTGAGGGCGCCGGAAGTGCTGGAGCGGTTGCTGGCTGTCGCTGCTTGAGCGCGCTGATAACTCCCTGGCCACCCCCGACGGGAGAGTGCGCAAGCCAGCTCGGTTTCGGGAGTTTGCAGAGCATGCCGCGGGGCCGTCAGCTTCAGAACACACCAGCTCTGCCTGGGCACGCCGATGATCCAAATGGGTGAGCTGCTGTCCCTCGTTCTCGGGGTGCAAGCGGCAGCTTGGCTGCGGCACAGTCATTCTTTGTGCCCGAGGGTTCTGGCGGGCACAGACCTGTGGCGCTGACCACCAGGTCGACTACGTCCGGCCTCTTACAACAATCTTTGGAGGGAAATGTGGCGCGGTGTACTTACTGCAATACGACAATTCTTTTTGGTGGCAAAAAGCTCGGAGAGCTACGATTTTGCAATGACGAGTGTGCTGAGCGTGGTCAGTTGGCAATGGTTGCAAAGCAGATTCCTGACGAAACCGTCGGACGCTATGTGATGGAGGTTCATCGCGGCAACTGCCCCAGGTGCGATGGCCCGGGCCCGGTTGACGTGTACACGTCGTACAGAGTCTGGTCCGCGCTCGTACTCACGTCATGGTCGAGTCGGCCGGCCATCTGCTGCAGATCATGCGGGACGAAAAAAACAGTCCTCGACGTCCTCTACTCCGGTGTGCTGGGCTGGTGGGGCTTTCCGTGGGGACTCTTGATGACGCCGGTCCAGGTTGTGCGCAACTTGATCGCCCTGGCAAAGCGCCCGCGTCTGGATCATCCAACGCCAGCATTGGATCGCCTGGTGCGGCTGAAGATTGCGGCCACTACACGAAACTCGTCTGGCCCGGGCTGACCCACTCCCTAACTCCGCGGTCCCTGCACGGGCGGCGGCAGTTGGGACCGCGGTATCGTTCCCACAGGCGCCCGACTGACCCGCGTGCGGCCCCCGCTCGTCACCAAAATCACCGCATCCCCGGGCTGCAATGTCTCGCCGCCCTTGGCTTGCACGATCGCGCGCCGCTCGCCGTTGCGCAGCTGCACGAGGATCTCGACGGCATCTTCACTCGTTGCCGCGCGCTCGATCGCGTGACCTGCCACCGCGCCCGCCACAGCGCCCAGAACACCGCCGATCACATGCTCGCGATGGCCTCCGACGCTGGACCCGGCGACGGCGCCGACCACGCCTCCAGTCGCCGCGCCCGCGCCGCTTTGCGATCCTTCCACTCTCACCGGCCTCACCGACAGCACTGTCGCGTCCTGCACTTGCGACATGCGCTGCGCGTCGCCCCGTCGGACGACGTCCGGACTTGTGGTGGAACAGGCGGCCAGTAAGGCCGTCGCCAGCACCGTGGCGGCGAAACGGGTACGCATGAAATCTCCTTCGAAGGGGTGCTTTCGACCCCACTGATCATGAACGAGTTCCGTTAACCGATTGTTGACCACGCGCAGGCGCGACCGTTCAGCCGTGCAAACGGCTCGATCGCGGGACGCTGGCGAGCAGGAATTCCATCTGGTCGGCAAGGATGCGCCGCCCGCGCAGGATCATGTCCTCGTGAAGGCTGGGCACGTAAGGCAGGTACAGCAGGCTCATGCGCGCCTCTTCAGGCAGGCGGTTGCCCTTGCGACCATTGCAGGCGCGACAGGCGGTGATGCAGTTCATCCAACTGTCGGTGCCGCCGCGCGACGTTGGAACGATGTGCTCGCGGGTCAGGTCATCGAAGCCGAAGCGCTGACCGCAGTAGGCGCACACGTGGCGGTCGCGGACGAAAAGCTTCGGGTTGGACAAGGCGGGTGATTGTCGCCATGCCCGGCTGGGCACCGCGCCGCGTACGGCGATGATCGGATGCACCTCGATGCGCGACTGCAGGCCGGTGGCGCGCTGAATGCCACCACGCAGCACATGGAAGGCCGCGCCGAGAGTCCAGGCCACTCCATCGCTGGCGTAGATCACCGCCGCTTCCCTGGCGGTGATCCACGCCTGCGGTCGCCCGGAGACGTCGAGCTGCAACACGTCCATCACGTACCACGACTCCTTTCGAATCGCGCCCTTGACCTTGCTCTGACAACCTTTGCGTCGGTCTTTGGAACGGTCCTTGCAGAAAGGATCCCCAAAGCATATCGCGGGAATGTGTCAGCACTCAACATGCCCAGTGAAGTGCGGAACGTTTCCGTCGGGGATTTATTGAAGGGGTTCCCTGGCGCAGTCTTTGAGACTTCCTAGAATCAGCGCCATGTCCTGTTCGCCTCTGGCGGTGCTGCGGGCCGCGTCGATTTGTGTGGGGCTCGCTTTGCCCGCCCTGGGCGCGACACGGGCTGCCGTGCCTCCCGCCCCGGCACGAACTGCGGCCAGTGCGCCTGCCGTCAATGCGGCCCCAGTGGCGCCTGCACCATCGGCATCGCCGCCCGCCTCGGCGGCTTCATCCAGCGAGAACGAGGTCGACCAGCAGCAACAGGCGGAGCCACAGCAGCCCCCGTTGTCGCCCGCAGGTCAGCGTGTGTACGAGAGTGCCCGGGCGAAGCTGGTGCAGGTGCGCACACTGCTCAAGGCCCAGGACAGCCAGTCTTCCGTCGGCTCGGGCTTCCTCGTCAGCAACGAAGGGCATCTGATCACCAACTTCCATGTCGTCAGCACCTTCGCCCTTCAGCCGCAGAATCATCGGCTCGTGTATGCCACGGCGGACGGCAAGAGCGGTGCGCTTCAGCTCATCGACGTCGACGTGGTCCACGACCTTGCACTGCTCAAGCCCGTGGAGCCGGACGCCTTCACCGGCCGCGGCATGCTTGCTTTCCGCCCGAGGACGCAGCCGCTGGCGCGCGGCGAACGGCTGTACTCGCTCGGCAACCCCCTCGATGTCGGCTTTGCGGTGACCGAGGGTTCGTACAACGGATTGGTGGAGCGCAGCTTCGTGCCGACCATCTTCTTCGGCGGTTCGCTCAGTCCTGGCATGAGTGGCGGGCCCGCGCTGGACCCGCAGGGAAGGGTGAGCGGTATCAACGTGGCGACGCGGCGTGACGGTGAACAGGTCAGCTTTCTGGTCCCGGCCAACTTTGCAAAGGAACTGCTCGATAACAGCCGCAATGCCCTGCCCATGGACCTGCAGGGCACCTACCAGCGCCTGACGAGGCAGCACACCACCTACCAGGCCGCGCTTGCCAAGGCCTTCATCGCGCTTCCGTGGCGTAATGCAGGCCATGCGCGCTACGCCATTCCCGTGCCTCAGGAGGACTTCCTGCGCTGCTGGGGACGCAGTACCCCACCTGACTCGCGCGGCCTCGACTTCGAGCGCTCCGATTGCAACATGGACAGCCGCGTCTACATCACCAGTGGCTTCTCCACCGGCAGCATCACCGTGCGCCATGAGGCATATGACGGCCGCAAGCTCGGGCCTTTGCGCTTCGCCCAGCGCTATTCGGCGAGCTTTCGCAACGAGTTCTTCGGCAACCGCAATGCGTATGTGACCGCGCCCCAGTGTCATGAGCGTTTCGTGGACCGCGGGGGCCTTCCCTTGCGTGCCGTCATCTGCCTGCGGGCGCACAAGAAACTCAAGGGGCTGTACGACGTGTCCGTGCTGGTGGCCACCCTCGACCAGAGCACTGCGGGAGTTCAGGGTCGCTTCGACGGGCGCGGCTTCACCTTTGACAACGCGCAAAGGCTGGCTGCGCACTATCTGGACGGATTCGGATGGACAGACCGCAAGACCGCCGCGCACTGATCGAGGTGCTCGATCGCGACGGCCGCGTGCGCCATTACGTGGAAGTGTGGGAGTGGCCCGTCACGCTGGGGCGCGCGCTGGAGTGCGACGTGGTGGTCGACGACCCGCACGTGGCTCCGGTGCATGCACGTCTGGTCCCCGATGGCGACGGCACGGTCATGGTCCATGCTGGCGCGACGCGCAATGGCGTGCAGGTCGAACGTCGCACGCTGATGGAGGGCGAGTCGCTGCCGGTTCCGCGTGACGGCTCTGCCTTGCAGCTCGGCGCCACTCGCGTTCGTGTGCGCCTTCCCGGGGATCTGCTTGAGGCCGAAAAGCCTTTGGGCCTCGCGGGCAGCGGCGCAAGCGCGTGGGTGACGTTGGCTTGTGCCCTTGCACTGTGGGCGCTGGCCCTGAGCGAATACGGTGTCGAGTTGGACCCCGGTTCGCGTTTCACCGACTGGCTCCTGCCCTTGCTCGGGGTGCCTGGCGTGCTGGTGTTGTGGTGCCTCCTCTGGGGCATCGGTTCCAAGCTGTTCCAGCACAGGTTCGAGTTCCTGGCGCACTTCGCGGTGGTGGTCAAGGGGCTTTTGGTGGCGGTATTGATCGATCTCCTGCTGCCGGTCATCGCGTTCTCGTTGTCGTGGGATTGGTTGTCACGCGTCGCGCCGACGGTGGCGGCGGCGGCAGCAGCAGCGACCCTCTACGCGCATGCGGCGCTCGTCGTGCCGGTGAACAAGCGGGTGCTGGCGGCGACGATCGGCGGTTGCTTCGCGCTCGGGATGGGGGTGCTCGCCGCGTTGAACTACCAACGCACCGACCGCCTTTTCGCCGAGCCGTACACGGCCACGCTCGCGCCGCCCGCCTTCCGCCTCGCTCCCGCGGTGGCACCCAAGCAGTTTCTCGACGAGGCGACGGC
>DASTGE010000342.1:0-8308 GCA_035719405.1 Burkholderiaceae bacterium | reverse complement strand
AAACGGCAGTTGAACGCGCCCGAGCGGGCCGGCATCGGGTGTGCTGGCAAGGCGCGACGACGACGCGGGCTCAATGCCCGCTAGGAGGAGCAACGCCGCCAGCGCGCCCGAGGGCGGCCCGCTCGGGCGCGTAGCGTTCTGGGCGAGGCTGCCAAAGGGTGTCTCGCGCTTGAACGGATCGGCCTTTCCGCCGGCAAAGATCCCTCCGGTGCCGGCAAGCTCCCTTTGCAAGTGATGCACCAGTGCCGACTTGCCGACACCGGCGTGACCGCTGATCAGCACGGTTTCCGACATGGCGCCCGAAGCGGCGCGATGGAGCGCATTGACGAGCAGGGAGATCTGCGCTCCTGCTGCGCCTTTGCCATCAGCTTCAGGATGATGGAGGCGACGGGCGCAGGAAGTTCAGGAACATGCGCAGTCGGCGTCAGGGGCTCCTGCGCAATGTGACAACGGATCCACCCCATGACGTCGGCCGCCGAGAAGGGGAGTACACCGGTCATCAGTTCGTAAAGTGCGATGCCAAAGGCGTACAAGTCGCTGCGAAAGTCGATCGACTGGTCGGTGTAGCCGGTTTGCTCGGGCGCCATGTAGGCCAGGCTTCCCGTGATGACCTCGGCTGCGGCGGAAACCTTGATCTGCGGTGCATCCGCCACGGCGATGCCGAAGCCGGTGAGGTGCACTGAAGCCCATCCGTTGCGACAAGCACATGGGCCGGCTTGATGTCCGGTGGATGAGTCCGTACGCATGCATGCGGCTGATCGCAACGGCCATTGCTTTCGCGACCTTGAGCCGCCACTCGAAGTCTTGCGGCTGTCGGTCGCGGCAGTGAGCCTCGGTTCGTATGGGGGTTTCCCCGATCGGGCGTCGTCCGGGCGTGCTTTGACCTTCACCCCTCCATCGGCAACCCCACGTAGTTCTCCGCCATGGCGGTGGATGCGGCCCTCGACCCGACGAGATAGTCGAGTTCGGCGTGCTGCATCTTCTGCCCGAAGTCGCCCGTGTCCGCGAGTTTGTGCATCAGCATCGTGAACCACCACGAGAAGCGTTCGGCCTTCCATACCCGGCTCAACGCCCGTTGCGAATAGGTGTCGAGGCCGGCATCGCTGCGCTCGTGGTAGTGCTCGGCGAGCGCGCTGGAGAGATATCCCACGTCCGAGGCCGTGAGATTCAGGCCCTTGGCGCCCGTGGGCGGCACGATGTGCGCGGCGTCGCCCGCGAGGAACAGGCGGCCAAAGCGCATCGGCTCGGCGACGAAGCTGCGCAGTGGCGCGATGCTCTTCTCGATCGAAGGGCCGGTGGTCACGGTGTCGGCCACCTCCTCGGGCAGACGTCGCCGCAGCTCGTCCCAGAAGGCGGTGTCGCTCCACTGCTCGACGCTGTCTTCGAGCGGGCATTGCACGTAATAGCGGCTGCGCGTGCGGCTGCGCTGACTGCACAGCGCAAAGCCCCGCTCGTGGTTGGCGTATACCAGCTCCTCGCGCACGGGCGGAACGTCGGCCATGATGCCTAGCCAGCCGAAGGGGTAGACCTTCTCGCAGGTCTTCATGGCGCCGGCGGGGACGCTGCTGCGCGAGACGCCGTGGAAGCCGTCGCAGCCCGCAATGAAGTCGCACTGCAATTCATGCTCCCCGCCTTCGTGGCGATACTGCACCGTCGGCATGCTGCCCTCGAATCCGTGAAGGCTCACGCCCTCGGCTTCATACACGGTGATCAGGCGCTCGGCGGCGCGCGCCTCCATCAGGTCGCGCGTGACCTCGGTCTGGCCATAGACCGTCACATGCTTGCCGGTGAGACCCTGGAAGTCAATGCGATGCAGCCGGCCGTCGAAGGCGAGCTCGGTCCCTTCGTGGATCAACCCGTCGTGATGCAGCCGCGCGGATACGCCGGCCTGTTCGAGCAGCGCCACCGTCGTCTGCTCCAGCACGCCGGCACGGATGCGCGACAGCACGTAATCGGCGCTGCGCAACTCGAGCACGACATTGTCGATTCCTGCCTTGTACAGCAGTTGCCCGAGCAACAGACCTGACGGACCCGCGCCGATGATGGCCACTTGCGTTCGCATCGCTGACTCCTTCGTTTCTGCTTGGGGCATCAATCAAGCCTAAGGCCGGCAGCCGCAGCCTCAATGGACCAAAACGCGGGCGTCGCTTGAACAATCGGGACATGCCCGGAGCACGACCAGGTGGCGCTCGGACGACTTGCAGGAACGACCGCCGATGCGCCGGCAACGCAGGCCAGCCGCGCGTTGCAGCACGTGAGTCGTTACCGGGCCCTGGTCGATCGCCGGTTCCGCGAGCAGCCGACATTGACGGCGCTGGCCTCGGACATCGGTATCACGCCGTCGTAGCTCAACCGCAGCTTTCGCACCTTCTCGATGAATCCGGGCGCAATGTGAATTCGCAGTGTGGTGTTGTTTCACGCTCCTGTCTCCTGCTTCTCAAGTGGGCGCGTGAACGGTCGAAAAGGGCCGGAAGGAAGAGGTTCCGGAGGGAGGAAAACCTATCATGTCATTCCTTCGCGATCTTGGCTTCGGCGCCAAGTTTGCTGTCCTGTGGGTGTTGGCAGCACTGGCAGTGCTTGCGCCTTCGACCCTCTATTGGCGTGAGGCGTCCGACAAAGTCAGTTTTGCCGAGCGGGAGCTGGCTGGCGTGAATCCGATCAAAGGAATCTACGACGCAATCCGCTTGTCGCAAGAGCATCGGGGGCTCACATCGTCGGCGCTGGCCGGGAACGGCAAGGCGCGCGACGCCCGGGTGGCAAAGCAGGCCGAGGCGCTGCAGGCCATACAGGCGACGGGACACCTGCTGCAGGTGGCCAGCGCCACCGGGCCATTGGTCGCGCGCTGGCGCGCTGTCGGCGACGAATGGCAGCGCCTCGCGCAGGACGTTGCGGCGGCTCGCCTGGATGGACCGGAGAGCTTTCGTCGCCACACGGTGCTGATCGAGGCGGAAATCGCGGTGCTGGCGGATGCGCTCGACAGCTTCGGCTGGATGCTTGAATCCGACCCCGGCCTGTATTACTCGATGATCGCGACGAGCGTCGATGGTCTGGCACTTACGGAGCGCATCGGGCAGCTGCGGGCCCTTGGCGCGCGCTTGCTTGCGCGCAAGTCGATGTATGAGGACGAGAAGTTGCTGTTGCACGCCCGCCTGATCGGCGCGCAGGAAATGCAGCGTCTTGCGGCCGGCGGATTGGAGCGTGCCTTTCAGGACGCCCGGGTCCGTCAGGTGCTGGAAGCCAAGGCTGCATCCGTCAAGCAGCAGCTTGAAGCCGTTTCACTGATGGTCGACAACGAGATGGTGCGCGGGGGATCACTCGAACGCGATCCCAGCGAGTTCTTCTCGATGTTGACCGGCCTGATCCAAAGCCAGTTCGAACTCGCCCGCCTTGCGACCGGACACATCGAGACGGCGCTTGCCGAGCGTGTCGCACAGGTGCGCCGGGAGCGACTGATGCTCGCACTGGTCATCGTCGTGCTCGGTGGCGTATGTGCCGGCATGGCCGCCGCGTTTGCGCGCCATACGGTCAAGAGCTTGAATGAGGCGCGGCATGCGGCCGATGCCATTGCAGGTGGGAAGCTGGGTGAGCCCATCGTCGTGCGCGGACGAGACGAGGTGGGGCAGCTGATGGCGTCGCTCGTGCAAATGCAGGCAGGGCTCGGGCAGATCGTCTCCCGCGTGCGCGCGGGCGCCGAGCTCGTGTCGACCGCCACGCAACAGATCTCTGCCGGCACAGTCGACTTGAGCGCACGCACCGAGGAGCAGGCGAGCGCGTTGCAGCAGACAGCGGCCAGCATGGAACAGCTGACGGGATCCGTGGCGCAGAACGCGTCGAGCGCGCATGAGGCGGAGAGCTTTGCGCGCGAGGCCGCAGGCATTGCCGGGGAGGGTCGGGCCGAGGTCGAGCGGGTGGTTGCGACCATTGGTGAGTTGAGCCGCGAGAGTCGATCGATGTCGGAGATCATCGGGGTGATTGATGGCATCGCGTTCCAGACGAACATCCTTGCGCTCAATGCGTCGGTGGAGGCTGCGCGGGCTGGCCAGCAGGGGCGGGGCTTTGCGGTCGTGGCCTCTGAGGTGCGGACATTGGCACAGCGCTGCGCCGACGCCGCGCGCGAGATACGTGAGCTGATCGTTCGCAGCGGCGAGCGCGTGGCCGACGGGGTCGAGCAGGCCAACCAGGCCGGAGCGACGATGCAGCGCGTGCTCGACAGCGTCCGGCGGGTGTCGCAGCGGATCGGGCAGATTTCGGACGCGACGCGAGAGCAGCACAGCGGCATCGGCCAGATCGGCGAGGCCGTGTCTGCGATGGACCGCAGCACGCAGCAGAACTCGGCCCTGGTCGAGGAATCGGCCGCGGCCACGCAAAGCCTGAAGCAGCAGGCGCAGCAACTGGTGGAGGCGGTGGGGGTATTCAGGCTGTAGGGAGGCGCTCAGGCCAGCTCTGAGTAGTTCCCCCGCCAGGGAACAACGCCAGCATCGAGCCTTTCTCGCCCTAGCCGAGCATCGCAGCTTCACGCGGGCGGCGGCCCTGGCGCATTTGTCGAAGCCAGCCTTCAGCGCACTGATCCGGTCGCTGGAGAAATCTCTCGGCCAACGGCTTTCGGCCATCCGTTGGGATGAAAGACGTTGACCTTCAACGTCTGCGGCCGCGGCTTTCCCGCCACGCCATGCAGCCGCCCCCCGATTCGTCGCAATCTTCTCGACGCGAGCGGCACTGATATCGGCGACGACATCCGGCGTGAGATAAGCGGCGTGAGATAAGCGGCGTGAGATAAGCGGCCGGGTCATGCAATTCGTACGGTAATTGTTCCTTCGCCGTGTGCTCGTCGACCATCCGCCGGTACCTTCGGCTTTGCCGATCACGCAGCTGCCGGCCGCCTCGATCTCCGCAATCGGGTAGCCGACATGTGCGAGGTCATCGAGAGCTCGTTCAGTTGTCTCACGCCAGCCCGAGCAACTTCCCATACCTGAGCCCGATGTATGCATGCTCGCGCATCAGCATCTCCACACGCGCCGACTCGCGCCGTTCCAGGGCCTCGAACACCAGCTGGTGCTGCAACTGCGCGAAGCGAAGCTTCTCGAATTCGCGGTCCAGCCCGGTCGGGTCGATCATGATCGAATCCGCCGAGGCGAAGGGCAGGTGGTTGTTGCGGGCAATGGCATCGCTGATCACCGAACTCCCGGTGGCCTCGACGATGGCGCGGTGGAAGGCATTGTTGAGCCGGCTCCATGTGCCGATGTCGTCCTGCGTGAGGTGGCCCTTTGCCAGTACCTGCGCGCCTTCGTCGAGACAACCCTTCAGCGTGGCCCGCACCGCCTCCGACATCCCGCACTCGGCCAGCTTGCGGGCCGCCAGACCCTCCAGCACGCCGCGCACTTCGAGCGCGCACTGCACATCCTGCTCGGAGAACGCACGCACGACGAAGCCGCGCTTGCCCGCGGTCTGCAGCAGGCCCTCCTGTTGCAACGTCCGGAAGGCGAGCCGGACGGGCGTGCGCGAGACGCCAAGCGCAGTGGCCACCGGGATTTCCGCCAGCCGGGTACCGGCCGGGTAGTGGCCTTCGATGATCAGCTTGCGCAACGTGGCGACGACGCTGCCTGGGTCCTGCACGCGTTGGTCCATGGGGCTCCCGTCCTCAAAATTGGATCCATCTAGACGGGTATTTTGCCTTTCAATCTATGATTCATCCATAATTGGATCCAATATCTCAGTAAGGAGACACTACGATGTTCCCGAAGAACGCTTGGTACGTGGCCTGTTACCCCAACGAGATCGACGAGAAGCCCCTCGGCCGTCGCGTCTGCAACGAGCAGATCGTGTTCTACCGGGGCCCCGAGGGCCAGGTGGCCGCGTTGGAAAACTTCTGTCCCCATCGCGGCGCGCCGCTGTCGCTCGGGAAGGTGGTCGAAGGTCGGCTGGTCTGCGGCTACCACGGCCTCGAAATGGGCTGTGACGGCAAGACCGTCGCAATGCCCGGACAGCGGGTGCGCGGCTTCCCGCCCATCCGCAGCTATCCGGTGGTGGAGCGCTATGGCTTCATCTGGGTGTGGCCGGGCGACTCGTCGAAGGCCGACCCTGCCACCATCCATCGTCTCGAGTGGGCCGACAACCCCGAGTGGGCCTTCGGCGGCGGCCTGTATCACGTGAAGTGTGACTATCGCCTGATGATCGACAACCTGATGGACCTGACGCACGAAACCTACGTGCATGCCACAAGCATCGGCCAGAAGGAGATCGACGAGGCCGTGCCGACGACCAAGACCGAGGGCGATGAGGTCGTCACCAGCCGCTTCATGGAGAACATCCCCGCGCCGCCGTTCTGGGCGTCCGCACTGCGCGCCAATCATCTGCCCGATGACCAGCCGGTCGATCGCTGGCAAATCTGCCGCTTCAGCCCGCCGAGCCACGTGATGATTCAGGTGGGGGTCGCGCTGGCCGGGAAGGGCGGCTTCGATGCCGACCCGCAGTACAAGGCCTCGGCCACCGTAATCGACTTCATCACACCTGAAACGGAAACGTCGATCTGGTACTTTTGGGGCATGGCACGCCACTTCCGCCCGCACGATACCGCGCTCACTGCCCAGATCCGCGAGGGGCAGAGCAAGATCTTCGGCGAGGACATGGAGATGCTGGAGCGCCAGCAGCTGAACCTGCTTGCGTGGCCCGACCGACGCCTGCTCATGCTCAACGTCGATGCGGGCGGCGTGCAGGCGCGCCGCGTGCTGGACCGCCTCATCGCCGCGGAGCGCAGCGAACAGGGGGCGGCTTCAACCGCAACGGCATCCGCCTGAAGGCGCGGGGCGAGGAGACAGTGGCATGACGAACGTGACGGGCGGGCTGAAGGTCCGGGTGGCGGCGAAGGCGGTCGAGGCCGTCGACATCTGCAGCTTCGAACTGGTGGAGACGCAGGGCAAACCGCTGCCTGCATTTTCCGCCGGCTCGCACGTGGACGTGAACGTGCCCGGCGGCCTGACGCGCCAATACTCGCTGTGCAATGATCCGTCGGAAAGCCACCGCTACCAGATTGCGGTGCTGCGAGATCCCAACACGCGGGGCGGGTCGCAGGCGATGCACGAGCGCCTGCAGGTGGGCGACGAGATCACCATCAGCGCGCCGAAGAACCACTTCCCGCTGGCGCACCAGGCAAAGCACACCCTGCTGCTCGCCGGCGGCATTGGTGTCACGCCAATCCTGTGCATGGCCGAGCGGCTGGGCATTGTCGGCGAGCCTTTCGAAATGCACTATTGCACCCGATCGCGTGACCGCACCGCGTTCTTTGACCGCATTTCGAAGTCACGCTTTGCAGACAAGGTGCAATTCCACTTCGACGATGGTCCGCCGCGGCTGAAGTTCGACATTCGGGCACGTCTTGCGAAGCCGGAACCGGGGACGCACCTCTACGTCTGCGGACCCAAGGGCTTCATGGATGCGGTGTTGAACACTGCGCGTGCCAATGGATGGCCGGAGCAGCAAGTGCATTACGAGTTCTTCGCCGCCGAGGTGGGTCCGTCGGAGAGCGATGAGAGCTTCGAAGTGCAGATCGCCAGCTCGGGACGGATCGTCGTGGTGCCGAAGGATCAGACGGTTGTGCAGGCCCTCGCAGCGGCGGGCATCGAGGTGCAGACCTCATGCGAGCAGGGTGTGTGCGGCACCTGTCTGACGCGCGTTCTCGAAGGGATACCGGACCACAAGGATCTTTATCTGACGCCGGAGGAGCAGGAGGCCAACGATCAGTTCACGCCGTGCTGTTCGAGGTCGAAGACGCCGAAGCTGGTACTGGATTTGTAGGCCCGATCGCACTGCTGCACAGGAAGTTGCGCGGATCACCTTCGTCGGGCGCTTGTACAGCGCTCTGGAGTGAACCGAGTGAACCCCGCGGTCACGCGTTGTCCGGTTCCCGATCCTCGGGAGTCTCTGTTGCCCGGTACCACGCCTTGCGGACCTTGGCCGCGGTTGATGGGTCGATACCGGCGGCTTTCCGCATGCTCTTGTCAGGCCACTTCTGACCTTCCATTTTCGTGTCGTTTGCTTCCAGCGCGCGGCGGTACCTATCGCTGATGCTCTCATTGTCCTGTGCGTCGGCAGCCAGGAACTGGCGAACGGCGCTCGTTCGTGGCGTGTCTGGCGCGCGGTATTCGCGGATCGCTCGCGCGTTCGTCGGGTCGATGCCGGCCGCCTTCTGCATGCTCTCGTCAGGCCACTTCTGACCTTCGATCATCAGGTCGTTCGCTTCCAGCGCGCGGCGGTACTGCTCGGTCGCGGTCTTTGCCGTCATCGTGGCCAGGTACTCGCGGATTGCACTCGT
>DASTGE010000341.1:0-6129 GCA_035719405.1 Burkholderiaceae bacterium | reverse complement strand
GGATGCTGGCAAGCGGTGCGGGTTGGGGCAACCGACGAAAGTCACTTCAGCGGGAAGCCGAGTCCTTAAGGCTGCAGCCTTGTCGCCAATAGCTGTCCGACGGTTTCAACGATGAACGCCTGACTGGAGAATTTGTAGATCTGATCCGCCCCATCTTCTGTTCGCACCGCGAGCGCATCGCCCAGCCATCGCACCTCGGACACCCGCAGCCGAGCATGGGGAACCTCGATGATCTTGAATGCGCTGTCGTTGTCGAAAAACATGTTGACGTAAGGGCCGGTCGGGTCTTTCGCCTTCCTGATGATCATCGACGACAACCCTCCGTGCTTGCCTAGTATGGAGATGCTGTCTTCGTCCCTCTGGTCGAATGAAAAGGCGCCTTCGAGGATGAAACCAATGGTTCTGTAGAGAACTCTATCGAAGCGGTGTGGGCTTGCGATGCTGAAAGAGATCTGTTCTTCTTCATGTCGGACGCTGAAGGCCAGGCCAGAGAAATCATCCCTCACCCGAAGGTCGTCAACAGGCACCAGGTTCGCATCCTCCGAAGGCGTACGGTCGATCTCGAAGCGGGTACCGCTTTTGTCGAGTACCAGGTTGACGTCGTTGACGATGCGCAGTTCTTTCCAGCGGGGATCGAACAGAAAGGCCGTATTTTCAGGATCTGTGACGATTATGTTTTGCATCCTACTTTTTCAATGGCCGCCCAGGCCAGCTCCGATTTCTTAGCATGACTTGTATCAAGAGCCAGTATGGCCCTGATTTGCTCCGATAGATGCCCGAAGTCCTTCGCGGCGATGGTGACGTTGCCTTTGAACACACCGTTGACGGTCTTGGGAAGCGTGACGCTCGAAGCGCCGTATCTCTGCAAGTCGTCCAGAAGATCCGCCCGGCAGCGCACGCACACCGGCATAGGGCCCCACTTCCCGTCGAGCTCCGGCTTCTTTCCGATCACGTCGGAAATCACCACGTCTCGACCGTCCAGGCCGGGACCCTCCTGTGCGAACCACCTCAAGCCTTCCCGCTCGGCGTGCAGAGAACCGGAGTCAAACGTTCTTGATACATCGCCGACTGTTAGCGTGGCTCTGGCGCCGTCGGCGGTGAGCCAGGGAAGGAGCCCGAAAGGATCGGTCCAGCCCAGCGAATTCTTCGCGTACTGATAGACGTTCAGACCGCCCAGCAGTCCGATTGGGTCCTGGCTGACGAATTGCCCGACCACCGGATCGAAGTAGCGATGTCTGTTGTAGTGGAGATCGGTCTCTTCGTCCCAGTACTGTCCCTGCAAGCGAATCGGATTCCGCACCTCGTTCGCGAGTGGATGGGCCTCACCCCATACTCCGGGTTGGGCGGCCCACACCAAGTTTCCCTTGAGGTCGGTCAAGCGGGCCGGGCAACCGTTCGGTTCGTTGTGATACCTGTAGCTGATTCCTGTCCTGGTCAGGGCAAGCGGTATGAGTGAAACAGGGTAATACACATACCCCTGCGCGCCTCCGTCGTTCGTGACGTCAGCGGTCAGCGCATCCCCATCCCAGACGAAAGAGACGCGAACTGTGCCCGTTTGCTTGAACACGCGGCGTCCCAGCGGGTCGTAGCCGTAGAACGTCTGGACCTCCGCGGCGGTCACATTGTTTTGCGTGCTGCTCCACACCAGCCTCTGGTTTGCATCCCACTGGAATTTCAAGCGCTTTTGCTTATGACGGTTCGAGTGGCCCAGACCTCCTTCGTCCTGCCGCTCCACCAGATTGCCCGCCGCATCGTAGTGGTAGTGCATCCCCTCGAACCAACCGTCCCGACTCCAGCCGACCGGGCTCTTGTCCGTCACTCTTGTGAGCAGTCGATCCCCCGCGGGATCCTGAAAGAATTTTTTCAGCGTCCCTTGCGGATCCACATGCTCGACAATCTGCCCCAGCGGGTCGTAGCGGTACTGGTCCAGACCATACTGGCTGTCCTTGCGATGCGTCAGGTTGCCTGTCGCGTCATAGGCGTATTGGGTGTGGAACAGCCATTCTGTTTCGTGCTTCACGCCCTGGGCGGTCAATCGACCCTCATCGTCATACCGGTAGTGCCGCTTCACTCCCGGCGCCAGGGCTTCCTCGATCAACTGTCCGGCAGCATTGCGCTCCATCGTGATCGGCGGCTCATTGTTGATGCGCAACGAGAGTGCCCGCCCCAGGGCGTCGTATTCATAGGCGACGATATTGCCGATGCTCGTCTCGCGTCGTATGCGGCGTCCGAGCGCGTCGAAGGCGTTCTTCACCCAGAACTCGCCCTGCCACTCCTCGAGCAGCCGCCCCTCCTTGTCGAGCGTCCTACGCACGGTCACATGCTCATTTGCACAGCCGGTGAGATTGCCGTTCGCATCGAACTCGAACGTCTCCTCGAACCTGCGCCCCGCCTCCAACGGATGCTCGAAGCTCTTACGCCGAATGCGCCCGAGCTTGTCCGTGGCGTAGTCAATGACCCGCCCCAGCGGATCGCAGCTTTGCTTCAAATGACCGGCCACGTCGAAGACGTAGCGCGTGGACTGCCCCCAGTAATCCACTTCCTCGACCACTCGCCCCAGCGCATCGCGCTTCAACTCGTACAACTCGCCGCGCTGGTTGCTCACGCCGACGAGTTGCTCCTCCGTGTCGTAGTGGTACTGGACGACATGGCCGTCGGGCTGGTGTCGCTTGGCAAGAAGTCCCTGGCCGAAGTACTCGAACCGTGTGCGCACGCCGTTCTCGTCTTCGTAGTGGGTGAGGCTGTCCTGTGCATCGTAGGCGCAGCGGATACGCGCGCCGCCGGGTGTGATGGCTTCGACCAGGCGGCTCTTGCCGTCGTAGCAGTACCTCGTGCTGCGCCGCAGTGGGTCGATGCGCTCCAGCACATTGCCCAGCAGGTCGCGCTTCAGTTGTGTGACGTGTCCCAGCGCGTCCTTCACGGTGACGAGATAGCCGTCGCTGTCGTAGCCCAGCCGCGTCACCGCCTTCAGCGCGTCGATTACCGCGAGTAGCAATCCGTCGTGGCTGTACTCGTAGGTCGTCGCCGCGCCAAGAGGAGTCGTCTGCTCGACCAGCAGCCCGCGTTCGTCCCAGCGCTGATGCCAGATCGCACCATTGAAATCGGTGACCGCGACAGGCTTGTCGGCGCCATCGACCTCGATCGCCATCGCGCTGCCGTCAGGCCTCGTGAGCTTGAGCAGGTTGCCGCGCTCGTCGTAAACGTATTCGGTACGTTGGTTCGCGGCATTCACCACCGCCGTCGTGCGACCGACCTCGTCATACTCGAAGATCGTGCGCCCATCCAGGGGATCGATCTCCAGGATCGGCAGGCCGTTCTCGTCGCATTGCACCGTCGACACATGCCCGAGCGAATCGGTGATGCGCACTTCGCGGATCTGCGGGGCGTACACGAAGCGATAGTCGTACAGCCCGCCGTCGCCCCATGCGTGCACGACCTGCCAGGTCTCCCCGCCCTGGTCGTATTCGTAATGGAACGACAACCCCGTGCGGTTGGTGTGCCGGACCATGTGGTCGCCGTCGTAGGCGAAGCGGTAAGGGTTGCCGAGTTGATCGCGCACAGCCGTGAGATGGCCGTGCGTGTCGTGCTCATACGTGACGAACGTGTGACTGAAGTCGGCATCGGTAACGAACAGCGTCAGCGAACGGATATATCGCCCCGCGTATTCGACGAGCAGGTATCGGCCGCCCGATTCGCGGATCGATCGCAGCCGGCCGTTCACCCATTCAAAGTCCAGCCGGTTGCCGCACAAGTCACTGATGCGCGTCAGTGGCACCTCGCGCAGTCCAGCTTCAGCATTGGCTGAATTCAGCAAAGCCTTGGGGAAGTGATAGAGCAGATCGCTCTTGCTGCGCACCCGCCATTCGTCGCCGTGGTCGCTGAGAAGCGCGCCGTCCATCAACTCCAGCACGGCACCGGCATCACCCTGGACTGCGGGCAATTCCGGAAACAGCGCCGGTCCTTCGCCGGGATGGCGGAACATCACGCTCCCGTCAGTCGCATCAATCTCCAGCCGCACGTCGGCCGGACATTCCCACCCGATGCCACACGCCCCCACGCGCGTACGGTTCGAGGCGTAGCTGCGCACCCATTGCAGCGGTATTCGCCAGGGCAACGTGAAATCGCTTTGCTCGACCGACACCTCGCCCGTGAGGATGTTCACCGGCTCGGCCCGCAGCATCTTGCACTTCAGGAACCCCGGCTCCATGTTCTTGAACAGCTTCTGCCGGAACTTCTTGAAGCGTTCACCCAGGGCCTTGCCGAACTTCGACTTGGCCAGCTTGCCCAGGCCCGCGAAGGCACCGCGGGCGGCGAGCCCGGCCCAAGACACCGTGGGCGGACCGCCGACAAGCACCGTGGCAGGAATCGCGACATTGAAAGTCGTCGGCAGCAACGTCGGCTTGGGGATGCGCCGCTTCTTCGGCCTCGGCGGACTGGGCATGCCGGCGATCTGGCAACCCAGTACCGGATGCGCCAGATGCGACATCGGATCGCCATCGGCCGTCACGGTCGAGCTGCCCATGAACAGCTCGTCGTCGTGCTCCGGAAGCATTGGCGCAAATGGAAATCCCGGCGGAATGTGCTGCGTGAGCGCGCCCGTGCCCGCAGTCGCGCGCTTCATGCCCATCACGTTGACCGTCGCGCCGATGAAGGGCACGTAGTCGAACGGGTCGAACACCATCGACAGATGCGGCGCGGGCAGCGGCACCGGGCCTGAGGGGAGGGTGCACAGGTGGATGTCGATGCCCAACTGCGGGTCGCCGTGCTTGGCGCTGGGCATCATACGGCGGTGGCTCCGGCGATGTCAGTGATGGACAAGTGCGGAGAGGAGCGCAAGTCCGCGGAACCGGCAGGCTGCAATTGGTCGGAGGGGAGATTGAGCAGCCAGCCACTGCCCAGCAGCGTGCCGGTCTGCGCGAGCAGATCAACGAACCTCGCATCGTCGCAGCCGCTCGCCGATTCGATCTGCCGTGCGGCCTGCTCCATCAGCATGGCGTCGTGTTGCTCGTGCGCCTCGTGCAGTGCCTGCAGGCGCTCGCGTGCATCGGGGCGCCGCTCCAAGGCCGCGCACTCTTCTTCGGTCGCAGCAAGCCGCTGTGCCTGTGCCTGTTGAAGCTGGCGCTTGATGGCGGCGACGAGCGCGATGCTCTGTGGCTGCAGCAGCCGCAGAAGCTCGAAGGCGACGAGGGGGAGCGTCGTCATGTTGCGGGCGGACGGCTGCAGTCGCGCACCCACCTCAAGCGCTTGATGACCGAACGCGATGGCGGGTTCGGACTGTCCCAGCCGTGAATGGCAGTAGGCGGCCATGCGCAACGCTTCGATCGCGAGCACGAGGTTCGGGATGCCTTGAGCGACGGACTCTGCCTCCACATAGCAGCGCGCCGCTTGCGGCAGGTCGTTCGCGGCAAGATGCGCCGAAGCCTCTCCGAACCACGCCTGCACCAGCAGTTGGCGGCCTGCGGCATGGCCCGCCTTGATCGCCTCATCGGCCGCCATACGGGCGTGGCGATAGTGATTCAGCGCCTCGTCCTTGCGATCATCCTTCAGCATCGCGCCGGCTGCCAGCAGGCGCACCACCACCTGCTGGTCCGGCCAGCCTTGTCGGCGCGCGAACGCCAGCGCGTCTTCCGCTTTGATCTTCACCTGCTCGGCCGGTGCACTGCGGACAAGTGCGAAGAGCCCGGCCAGCAGGCTGCGGAACACGCCGGCAGGGCCGACGGCGGGCTCCAAGGCGAACGTCTCGTGGGCAAGCGACCAGCCATCGAGCGGAAGCGATTCGGCATGCAGCGCCGGGTGTCGAGAAGATGCCAGCGCGGCGCAGCGGGGTGCATCGAGCGAATCCGTGACGATGAGACGGACCTTTTGCGAGACTGGCTCCGAGACCAGCGCATCGAGCGCGCGCAGCATCCAGGCAATCCACCCCGCTTCGTTGCTGACGGCGGAAGGCATGAACACGGCGGCGAGATGACCGAAGGCCTGGGAGTGATGTGCCGTCAGGGCATTCAACGCGCCGACGAAAGCGGTAGCTGAATCGGCATGCGCCGCAGGATCGAAGGACCAGTCCGGCGCGAGGCCGAGTTGCTGCAGCGTTTCGCGGCTTGCGTCGTAGTGGCCGGCCAGCGCCTGCTT
>DASTGE010000340.1:0-5635 GCA_035719405.1 Burkholderiaceae bacterium | reverse complement strand
GTGCTTCATCAGGCTTGGTCCCGGCTTCATGGCTTGGGCTGCGCAAGAAACTCCTTCACCAGCGGCGTGAGGATGGCGACGATCTGCTGCGCTTCGCCGCTGGTGAGAATGAGCGGCGGCAACAGGCGGATCACGCGTTCGGCCGTCACACTGATGAACAGGCCCGCTTCCGCCGCGCGTCCCAGCAACTCGCTGCACGGGCGGTCGAGCTCGATGCCGAGAATGAGGCCCTGTCCGCGCACCTGGACCACGCCGGGCAGAGTCCCGAGCTCGCGATCCAGCGCAGCCTTCAGTTCGGCACCGACCTTGGACGCGTTTTCCAACAGCGCTTCCTGCTCCACGATGCGCAGCGTTTCAACACCGGCGCGCATCGCCAGCGGGTTGCCTCCAAACGTACTGCCGTGATTGCCCGGACCGAGCACATTGGCCGCGCGTGGTCCACAGACCACGGCCCCTACCGGCACGCCCGAGCCGAGCCCCTTGGCCATCGGCATCACGTCCGGCCTGATCCCGGCCCATTGATGAGCGAACCACTTGCCGGTGCGACCCATGCCGCACTGGACCTCGTCGAGCATCAGCAACCAGTCCTTCTGGTCACACACGCGGCGCAAGGCCTGCAGGTATTCGGCGCGGGTGACGTTAATGCCGCCCTCGCCCTGGATCACCTCGAGGAACACAGCCACCACGTTGGGCCGTTCGCGAGCGGCCTGTTCAACTGCCGCGATGTCGTTCAGCGGCACGCGCACGAAACCTTCGACCAGCGGTCCGAAACCCTCCTGTACGCGGGTGTTGCCCGTTGCGGAGAGGGTGGCGATCGAGCGGCCATGGAAAGCCTTCTCGTAGACGATGATCTCCGGCCGCTCAATGCCCTTGTCGTGCCCGAACTTGCGCGCGATCTTGATGGCCGCCTCGTTGGCCTCCAGCCCGGTGGAGCAGAAGAAGGCGTTCTGCAGCCCCGACAGCTCGCACAGCCTGGCCGCAAGCTGCTCCTGCAGGGGCACCTGATAGTAATTCGACGAATGGATGAGCTTGCCGATCTGGTCTTGCAGCGCGGGTACCAGCTTGGGATGCGCATGCCCCAGCGTGTTGACCGCGATGCCTGCGAGGCCGTCAAGATACTTCTTCCCGTTCGTGTCCCACACCCAGCAGCCGACACCGTGCGACAGTGCGATCGGGAGTCGGCCGTAGGTCTTCATGACGTGCGGTTCGGCATTTGCGGACACGGACTCGGGAACGTTCACGTTCATGGAGCGGCTTCCTGAAGACGAGCTGTCAAAAATGAAAAAGGCCCGGGGACGTTGCATTTCGCGCACCATGCTCGAGGCCGGAGAGGAATTCTAAGGGGCACAATACGGGGCTTCCTCTGTTCTGGTCCAAAGAAGTAGATCTGCGTGACGACGTTTGCCCGCCCACCCCGCCACTACATCATTCAGGGGATCACCAAGGGAGGGCGGACATTCCGCCCCAGCGATTGGAGTGAACGCCTGGCCGGCGTCATGTCTCCCTTCCGGCCCGGCGGCGTGGTGGGAGGCGCCAACGCCCACATCGGCTATTCACCGTATTGCGTGCCCATCGTGTATGACGGTGTGAAGTCGGTGCTCGTCAGCGAGGCGATCCGCGAGATCGAGCTGATGGCCTGGGACTTCGTGATGAACTTCGCCCGCGACAACGAGCTGAAGGTGATCGAGGTCGAGGGACAGGGCAGAGCTGCTCGATCTTCGTGAGAGACACCTCCTGCAACGGAGTTGCCGCTCCCCTCACGCGCTGATTTGAAGCCCGAAATGCAAGAGGCCCGCGATTCGCGGGCCTCTTGCATTTCACCTGGCTTGCTACTGTCTTTGTGCTGCCGTCTGTTCCTGTGGGCCGTCAGGCAGACGCCGTTGCGGGAGCCGCAAGCGCCTTGATCTTGGCCGACAGGCGGCTCTTGTGGCGAGCGGCCTTGTTCTTGTGGAACATGCCCTTGTCGGCGACGGAGTCGATCACGGACTGGGCAGTCTTGAAGAGTTCGGTGGCAGCGGCTTTGTCGCCGGAGGCGACTGCCTTCTGAACCTTCTTGATGACCGTGCGGAACTTCGAACGCAGGGCCGTGTTGGCGGCGTTGAGCTTGATGTCTTGGCGGGCGCGCTTGCGGCCCGAGGCCAAGCGGACGGTTCTCTTCTTGGCTTTGGAGCTGGTGGCCATGCTTGAGCTTTGTAGCTTCCAGGTGGAAAGCCGGTGAGTATAGCATTTCGATCCCGGCAGGTAAGTGAGCAATACGATCGGCGACCGTTATCCAGGATAATCGCGCGCCCTTTAAAGACTTCGCGGCCGCCGGCCGATCGCATGAACCTGCTGAAGGCCGCTTCCACCGTCTCGTTGCTGACGCTCGCATCCCGCGTCACCGGTCTTGTCCGAGACCTGATGCAGGCCTCGGTCTTCGGCGCCAATGCCCTGACCGACGCGTTCAATGTCGCCTTCCGGATCCCCAACCTGCTGCGACGCCTCGTGGGTGAGGGTGCCTTCTCGCAGGCCTTCGTGCCGCTGCTGGCCGCCTCTCACGAGCGCAACGGTGATGCGGCGACGCAAGGGCTGATCGACGCGGTTGCGACCGTCCTGTTGTGGAGTCTCGTCGTGATCTGCGTGATCGGGATCGTCGGCGCGCCGCTGCTGGTGTTCCTCATGGGCGAAGGCTTACGCGACAGCGGCGCCTTCGGGCCGGCCGTGATCATGACGCGCTGGATGTTCCCCTACATCGCCTTCATGTCGCTCGTGGCGCTGGCGGCGGGGATTCTCAATACGTGGCGGCGTTTCATGGTGCCGGCGGCGACCCCGGTGCTGCTCAACCTCGCGTGGATCGCGGCCATGGTCATCCTCGTGCCGGCCTTCCGCCGCGTCGGCATCGAGCCGATTTATGCGCTGGCCGTCGGCGTCATGGTCGGAGGTGTGCTTCAGCTGGCGGTGCAGGTTCCCGCGTTGAAGCGGGTGAACGCATGGCCGCGATTCGGGCTGAGCTGGCGGCAATTCAAATCGGCATGGGCCCACGAAGGCGTGCATCATGTCTTGCGGAAGATGGCCCCCTCGCTGCTCGGGGTGTCGGTTGCGCAGATCTCGCAGCTCATCAACACCCAGATCGCCAGCCAGTTGGGGGCGGGCGCGGTATCGTTGCTCACGTACGCCGACCGCCTCATGGAATTCCCGACCGCGCTGCTGGGGGTGGCGCTGGGCGTGGTGCTCACGCCACAGCTGTCCGCGGCCCACGCGCGCAAGGACGAAGGTGCCTACTCCGGGCTGATCGACTGGGCGCTGCGCCAGCTGGTGCTAACCGCAGTGCCGTGTGCGGTTGCACTGTTGGTGTTTGCCGAGCCGCTGGTCGCGACGCTGTACCACCGCGGCGCGTTCGCCCAACAGGCGGGGAACGTGCAAGCGGCGGCCATGGCTGTGAGCGGCTACGGCATCGGCCTGATCGGCATCGTCTCGATTCGCGTGCTCGCGCCCGGCTATTTCGCCCGGCAGGACACGCGAACGCCGGTCCGGGTGGCCATCGGCGTGCTGGTGCTGACGCAATTGTTCAATCTCGTCTTCGTCCTGGGGCTGAAGTTGGGCGTCGCCGGGCTGGCACTGTCCACCGGGTTGGGCGCAGTGGTCAACGCAGCGACGCTGTTGTTCCTGCTCTGGCGCAGGCGCAGCTACCGCCCGTCGGCCGGGTGGTGGGTGTACCTGCTTCGAATCGCTGGCGCGAGCGCGGTCATGGGTGTCGGGCTCGTGTGGGCCGGGCGCCACATTGACTGGCTCGGCCTGAGTGGACACGAGCTGCAGCGCGTTGGTTGGATGACACTGGTGATCCTGTGCGCCGCGCTGCTCTATTTCGGAACCCTGCTTGCCACCGGGTTGAGGCCGCGGGAATTGATGCGCAGGGGCTGACCTGCACCGAACCGGGGACTACACTGCATTCATGGATTTCCGGCCCGTCACGCCGCTGCAATATTTCGCCGCGCTGGTCGCCGACGACGCCGGGCTTGCCCTCACCGAGGCTGCCATCTCCGTCGCCCAGGACGAGGATCCCCGACTCGACATCCAGTCGGTTCTGGCGGAAATCGACGAGCTTGCCGCGCGACTGAAGCGGAGGCTGCCGGCCGACGCCGTGCCGATGCAGCGGCTGCGCCTGCTCAATCACTACTTCTTCCACGAGCTGGGCTTCGCAGGCAACGTCAACGACTACTACGACCCAGCCAACAGCTACCTCCACAAAGTCCTCGCGACGCGCCGAGGCGTCCCGATCACCCTGGCGCTGCTGTACATCGAGATTGCCACTCACGTCGGCCTCAACGCGCGCGGCGTTTCGTTCCCGGGGCATTTCCTCGTCAAGCTCAAGCTCGCGCAGGGTGAGGTGGTGATCGACCCCTTCAGCGGGCATTCCCTGTCTCGGGAGGAACTCGACGACCGACTGGTGCCTTACCGCCGTCAGCAGGGGCTGATGGGTGAATTCGAGGTGCCACTGGGGCTGTTCCTCCAGGCGGCCTCTGCACGCGACGTGCTCGCGCGGCTGCTGCGCAACCTGAAGGAAATCCACCGCAGTTCAACCGATTGGGCGCGCATGCTGAAGGTCCAGCAGCGGCTGGTGATTCTGTTGCCGCAAGCATGGGAAGAGCGACGCGACCGTGGCGTTGCATACGCTGAGCTGGGACAGCGCCTTCTCGCCGTCGACGATCTTTCGGCTTATCTCGAGCATCGCCCTGAAGCCGAGGATGCGCTCGAAGTGTCGGCGCGCATCGAGGAGTTGCGGCGCTCCGGTCCTCCGCGACTGCACTGACGGCGCTTTCACGCCCCGGCGTCCAGCAGCACCACGAGCGCCCCGGCTCCGCCCTCGGCGGCCCGCGCCTGAATGAACGCAATCACCTCGCGCTTTTGCACAAGCCACGCCCGCACCTTGCTCTTGAGGACTGGCGACTTTCCGGGAGAGCCCAGTCCCTTTCCGTGCACCACCCGCACGCATCTGAATCCACGGCGGGCGCAGACGCGGATGAATTCGGCGAGACGCTCGCGCGCCTCCTCGCGTCGCAGGCCGTGCAGGTCGACCTGAGCCTGAATCACCCAATGTCCGCGACGAAGGCGTTTGAGCACGTCAAGCCCGATCCCCGGTCGCCTGAAGCTCAGTCCCTCGTCCGTCTCCAGCAGCGTGTCGACATCGAGTTCGTCGGACAGCGCCTCCACCACCGCACGCTCATCGCGTTCGCGTTGACGGGGGATCGGGCCGGGCCGTGGGCGCTCGACATCGGCGAGGCGGTGGTCCTTCAGCCGATGGACGGGGCCGACCGCATGAGCGAACAACTGGCGCTCGCGCGCCGCCTGCAACGCCTGCGCACGCTTGTGTGCTTCGCGCAGCTCGCGCTGCTCGCGTTCGTGGGCCAGCTGCATCTTCAGCGTCGCGAGCTCGCTGAAGGCCCTGATCTTCACAGCAGGCCCCGCTCCGCGAACGACACCACGCCCTCACGTCCGACCACGAGGTGGTCCAGCACGCGCACATCGACCAGCTGAAGCGCCTGCTTGAGCGCCTGAGTCAGATACTCGTCGGCCCTTGAGGGCTCGGCAAAGCCCGACGGATGGTTGTGGGCCAGCACCAGGGCGGCCGCATTGAGGGACATCGCCCGCTTGACCA
>DASTGE010000339.1:0-6345 GCA_035719405.1 Burkholderiaceae bacterium | reverse complement strand
AATGCCACGACCTGCGCACGCACGCCGTCGGCCAGCATGCAGTTGCACGACCAGCGCGTGGAAGGCGGCCTGATGCGCGCTCATGTCGAGGCAACGCGCGGCCACCTGCCGACCTTGCGGCCGCGCGTCGAGCACGCGGTTCACGGGCACCTGACAGTCTTCGCGCCCTGCGAGTTCGATCTCGACACCGCCGTGCTCGATGCGCTGGACGACCTGCCGTATTGCCATGACGTGGCGGCGCAGGCAGGCATCGTCGAACCCGGGCAGCCGGTGTGCACCGTAAGCGCATTCGGCGCGAGCCCGGACGCGGTCGAAGCCATGCTGTTCGAACGCTGCGCCGATGTCCATGCCCGGCTGCTGGCGCACGCGCTCAAGGAAGAGGAGGAGCCCTCGTGGTGACGACGCCTGCGCTCAGCGTGAACCGGCTTGCCGCGCCCCGGCTGGGCCGCCTGCTCGATGAGCGTGATCGTTTGAAGCTGGCCGTGCAGCGCGACGAGCACGGCAGCACGTTGATCGACGCCGGCATCGAGGCGCGCGGCAGCATCGAGGCCGGGTTGCTCGTGAGCGAACTTTGTATGGGTGGATTGGGCGAAGTGCGGCTGTTGGCAGGTGAGCGCCATGGCTGGCCCAGCTGGCTGCAGGTGCGCAGCAGCCAGCCGGTGCTGGCCTGCCTGGCTTCGCAATACGCAGGCTGGAGCCTTTCGGCGAGCAAGGAGGAGACGGGCGGCAAGAAGTTCTTCGCCCTCGGCTCCGGACCGGCGCGCGCGCTTGCGTGCAAGGAGCCCCTGTTCGATGAACTCGGGTATCGGGACGCATGTGACCATGGGACGCTGGTGCTGGAAGTCGACCGCCCGCCGCCGCGCGTCGTGATCGACAAGGTGCTGCGCGATTGCGCGCTTCAGCCTGAAGGCCTTGCCATCGTCCTGACGCCCACCGCGAGCCTTGCCGGCACCACGCAGGTCGTCGCGCGCGTACTGGAGGTGGCGCTGCACCGTGCACACGCGCTCGGGTTCACGCTGGAGCACATCGTCGACGGCTCTGCGGTCGCACCGCTGCCCGCCCCGGGGGCGAATGGCCTGGAGGCGATGGGCCGCACCAACGACGCGATCCTCTATGGTGGCGAGGTGCATCTGGTGGTGAGCGGTGAGACCGATGCCGCGCGCGACCTCGCCTTGAAGCTGCCCTCGACCAATTCCCTCCAGCACGGCAGACCCTTTGCGGAGCTGTTCGCCGATGCCGGGTACGACTTCTACCAGCTTGACGCAGCCCTCTTCGCCCCGGCGCAAGTGTGGGTGAGTCACATGGGCAGCGGTCAGACATGGCATGCGGGACGGCTGGAGATGCCCCTGCTGCTGAAGTCGTGGCAGGCAGCATGACCTTGCTGACCGGCGTCGCCCGGCCATTGCGCGTGGCGATCATGACCGACGAGACCGGCTGGCACACACGCCGGCTGCAACGCGCGTTGAAGGCGCGCGGTGCGGAGGGCCGCTGCCTTGATCTCGCGGACTGCCGCATCGACACCACGCACGCCTGGCACGGACTGGTGCTGCCGGGCTATGGCACCAGCCTGCCCGACGCAGTGCTGGTTCGCGGCATTGCGACCGGAAGCTTTGAGCAGGTGACCAAGCGGCTGGGCGTCCTGCACGCGCTGCGCGAGTTCGGCGTGCCGGTCTACAACGATGCGCGGGCCATCGAACGCAGCGTTGACAAGTCGATGACGAGCCTGCTGCTGCGCGCCGCCAGCGTTCCCACGCCGCCGACCTGGGCCACGGAGTCGACGGCCGCAGCACAGCGGCTGGTGAGCCGCGAGAGCGCGGCGGGCCGATCGCTCGTGCTCAAGCCGCTGTTCGGCTCACAGGGCAATGGACTGCAGCGCGTGGGCTGGGTCGACGGTGGGCATGTGCCGTTGCCGGACATGGCGCCGTTCGGAAATCTCGCCTACCTGCAGCGCTTCGTCGCCCCCCTGTCGACGCCGGGATATGACTGGCGCGTGCTGGTCGTCGGCGGTCAGGGAATCGCCGCGATGAAGCGGGTGAGCGAGCATTGGGTGCACAACATTGCGCAAGGCGCACGATGCGAGCCGCAGCCGCTGGACAGCGGGGCGGGCCCCGAGTTGTCTCGGTTTGCGGTGGCGGCGGCCGAGGCGCTGGGGATGGATTACGCCGGCGTGGACCTGCTGCCGACGCCCGAGGGCATTCAGGTGCTGGAGGTCAACGGCGTGGCAGCATGGCAGGGGTTGCAGACAGTCACGCCAATCGACATTGCACAAATGCTTGTCGATGATCTGCTGGACAGGAAGATGGCGCAGAGGGTGATACGGCGGCGGGCTTGAGTCCCTCAACCCCAATGACACACTCCACCCCCGAAGCCTTCCTCCACGCCTGCCGCCTCGACATCCAGGCCCTCAAACCCGGCAACGTCAGCCTCGCATCCCCCGGCCACGGCATGGATGCCTCCCACTTTATTGCGAGCGCCAAGGCGGCCGCCGAGCCGCTGTGCCGTCTCCGCGCCCGCGTCGGGCAGCGCATCGAGGACGCGGTTCGCGCGAGCTTTGACGCCGCCGGCTGCAACACCAACCTCGGCATCATCCTGCTGTGCGCACCGCTGGCCGCGGCCACCGAGCAATGCCCTCCGCAGCCCACCCCTTTCCAACTGCGTGATGCGGTCACGCAGGTACTCCACGCACTCGACATCCCTGATGCCGCGGCCGCCTATCGCGCCATCGCCCTCGCCCGCCCCGGGGGTCTCGGCTCGGCGCCCGAGCAGGACGTAGCCTCCCCACCCAGCATCAATCTGCGCGATGCCATGGCGCTCGCCGCCGACCGCGACCGCATCGCCTGGCAATACGCCAACGGCCACGCCGACCTGTTCGACCTCGGCCTGCCAGCCTTCGAGACCGCACTGCACCGCTCCCGCACCGCCGGAGCCGGCAACGAAGATGCCGCGATCCGCGCGATGCAGGCGGCCTGTCTGCAATTCCTCGCCACGCTGCCGGATTCACACATTGTGCGAAAGCATGGGCCGCTGGCGGTGCACAGTGTCATGAGCGAAGCGCGACAGTGGAACAGCCGCCTGCATGGTGACGAGGACCTCCAGCACGATCCCGCCTTCGCCGTGTGGGACGAGAGCCTCAAGGCACGCGGCCTCAACCCGGGCACCAGCGCGGATCTGAGCGTCGCCACCTCATTTGTCGCGGCGCTTTGCCATCTGATTCCCGCCTGAAGGCGCACCACTTGCGGGCTCAGTGTTTATCCGGAGTCCAGCCGGCACGAAACCTGTGAGCAATTGAGCCGCGCGCCCGGTTGGCGGCGCGAATCTCAATTCCGGACCGGAGAGAAACATGGCAAAGATCGATCGCATGCTGATTGGGGAGTCGCTCGTCGGCGACGGCAACGAGGTCGCGCACATCGACCTCATCATCGGTCCCCGCGGTTCCCCCGCCGAGTCGGCCTTCGCCCATGCATTGACGAACAACAAGGAGGGCTTCACCTCCCTGTTGGCAGTGGTGGCCCCGAACCTGGTCACCAAGCCTGCGACCGTGATGTTCAACAAGGTCACGATCAAGGGCGCGAAGCAGGCCGTGCAAATGTTTGGCCCGGCACAGCGCGCCGTCGCGATGGCAGTGGCCGACTGCGTCGAAGACGGCACGATCCCGATGGGCGAGGCCGACGACTTGTTCATCTGCGTCGGCGTCTTCATCCACTGGCTGGCCGAGGACGACAGGAAGATCCAGCAATTCAACTACCAGGCCACGAAGGAATCCATCAAGCGCGCGGTCAATCGCGAGCCGAGGGCGTCCCAGGTGGTCGAGCAGAAGAGCAAGGTCACACATCCGTTCCAGGCTGCCTCCTGACACGTCAGGGGTATCGCACAACGAAAGGAGACACAGATGGCTTTCCCGAGTCAATACGCGCCCTGGCAACGTTGTCTTGCCGCGGCGATGCTGGCGATGCCGGTCTTCGCGATGGCCAATGCCGACCTCGAGCGGCTGGCCAACGACCCGAAGAACTGGGCAATGCAGGCGGGCGATTTCGAGAATCACCGCTACAGCAAGCTCAACCAGATCAACAAGAGCAACGTCGGCAAGCTGCAGGTCGCGTGGACCTTCTCCACCGGCGTGCTGCGCGGCCACGAAGGCTCGCCCCTGGTGGTCAACGGCATGATGTATTTGCACTCGCCGTTCCCCAACAAGGTGTTCGCGATCGATCTGGACTCGCAGCGCATCGTCTGGAAGTACGAGCCCAAGCAGGACCCGGCGGTGATTCCGCAAATGTGCTGTGATACGGTGAACCGCGGTCTCGCCTATGCCGAGAACAAGGTCTTCCTGCAACAGGCCGACAGCACGCTGGTCGCGCTGGACGGCAAGACCGGGAAGGTCATCTGGTCGGTGAAGAACGGCGATCCGAAGGTGGGCGCCGTCAACACCAACGCGCCGCACGTGTTCAAGGACAAGGTCATCACCGGCATCAGCGGCGGCGAGTGGGGCGTGCGCGGCTACCTCACGGCGTACGACATCAACACCGGCAAGCAGGTCTGGCGCGCCTACAGCGTGGGCCCCGACAACGAGATGCTGATCGACCCGGACAAGACCATGACCTGGGCCGACGGCACCTTGAAGCCGGTGGGCAGGGATTCCTCGCTCAAGACGTGGCAGGGCGACCAGTGGAAGACCGGCGGTGGCACGACCTGGGGCTGGTACAGCTACGACAAGGCAGCCAACCTGCTGTACTACGGCACCGGCAACCCGTCAACCTGGAACCCGGCGCAAAGGCCCGGCGACAACAAGTGGTCGATGACCATCTTCGCGCGTGACCTCGACACCGGCATGGCCAAGTGGGCCTACCAGATGACGCCGTACGACCAGTGGGACTACGACGGGATCAATGAAATGATCCTGGCGGACATCCCCGTCAAGGGCAAGCAGACCAAGGCTCTGGTGCACTTCGATCGCAACGGCTTCGGCTACACCCTGGACCGGATCAGCGGGGCGCTGCTGGTGGCCGAGAAGTACGACCCGAAGGTCAACTGGGCGACCAACGTCGACATGAAGACCGGGCGGCCGCAGGTCGTGCCGCAGTTCTCGACGGCGCACGGCGGACCCGACCACAACACGAAGGGCATCTGCCCGGCCGCGCTGGGCTCGAAGGACGAGCAGCCGGCGACGTACGACCCGCAGACGAAGCGGTTCTACGTGCCGACGAACCACGTCTGCATGGACTACGAGCCGTTCAAGATCGAGTACACGGCGGGACAGCCGTACGTCGGAGCGACGCTCTCGATGTATCCGGCGCCGGGCGGCACGAACATGGGCAATTTCATCGCCTGGGACGCGGGCACCGGCAAGATCGTGCAGAGCAAGCCCGAGAAGTTCTCGGTGTGGAGCGGCGCGTTGTCGACGGCAGGCGGCATCGTCTGCTACGGCACGCTCGAGGGCTACCTGAAGTGCGTCGACGCGAACGACATCAACAAGGAGCTCTTCAAGTTCAAGACGCCGTCGGGCGTGATCGGCAACGTCTTCACCTATCAGCACAAGGGCAAGCAGTACATGGGCGTGTTCTCCGGTATCGGCGGCTGGGCCGGCATCGGCATGGCGGCCGGCCTCGAGAAGCCCGAGGAGGGCCTCGGCGCGGTGGGCGGCTACAAGGAGTTGGCCGACTACACGAACCTCGGCGGCTCGTTGACGGTGTTTGCTTTACCGAAAAGCTGAACCATGATCGCGGTCGCCGGCGCGCTTTCGACGCACGCCGGCGACCGCGGTTTTCTCGTATGCGGCCACGGCCGGGCAATCCACGCCGGCCGCGGCTCCCAAGGCTAAACTTCCCGGCGGAGGCTCGATGCGAACCCCGATATTCGCGGCGGCGACGCTTCTGTTGTCACTCGGCGTCCACGATCCTGCGACCGCGCAATCGACGCAGGCCGGCACCACGCAAATGTCCGCGGTGCCGTCCACCGTCGCCCAGGCAAGCGGCCAGCCGGTGACGCGCAAGGACGATGCAGGCAAGGTGCTCTACACGGTCGTCGACGGCTACAAGGTCGATGCCAACACGATGAACGGCTTTCGTGCGTGGCGCGCCGCCGCGTGCGACCGCTGCCATGGCGCCAATCAGCAGGGAATGGTCGGACCGTCGCTGATCGAGAGCCTGAAGACGCTCTCCAAGGACGATTTCGTCAAGACGCTGCACGACGGGCGCCTCGAGAAGGGCATGCCGAGCTGGCAGACGAGCAAGATGGTGATGGACAACATGGACAACCTCTACGCGTACCTGAAGGGCCGCTCGAACGGCGACATCACGCGCGCGCACGTCGAGGAGTTGAAGCCGTGAGAAGTACGCGTCATGCGCTGTT
>DASTGE010000338.1:0-3957 GCA_035719405.1 Burkholderiaceae bacterium | reverse complement strand
GATTCGGTCTTGAGGATGTCTTGAGGATGTCTTGAGGAGGCGTGTGTGAGCAACGAGTCCAGGTACGACCTCGAACGGTTCGTCCAGGCCCAGCGTCCGGTTTTCGAAAAGGTGTGCGCCGAGCTCGTGGCCGGACAAAAGCGGACTCACTGGATGTGGTTCATCTTTCCGCAATTGAAGGCTCTGGGCCGCAGCGGCACAGCCAGGCACTTCGGGCTCGAGAATCGCGACGAGGCGGCGGCATACTTTGACCATGAACTGCTCGGCCCTCGGCTGACGCGTTGCTGCGATCTCGTTATGGAAGTCAAGGGCAAGAGCGTTCACGATATCTTCGGCACGCCCGACGACCTGAAGCTGCGTTCTTGCATGACATTGTTCGAGGCGGTCGCGCCGCACGCCGGCGTGTTCGCACAAATACTCGACCGTCACTACGCCGGCGAGCGCGATGAGTTGACCTTGCGTCTTCTCGACAGCGACCGCCGTTGATCACCTCCAGATGTAGCTCTCTCAAGGTATTTCCGCGCCCGCCCCGATGCCCGCATCCGATTGTCACGTTCCATGATCATGCCGCTGATCTTCGCACCGAAGATCAGCGGCCGCGCTGATATACAGGCAGACGAAAATTATTCCGGCGCCTTACGAATAGGTGACGTTCGATACAAAGAGAGACAGACGGACGTTGCGTCGAATTGTGCTGTTTCATTGTGCCGGGAGTCATCGGATGACGCTTGATGGCGTGCAGGCATACTACGCGGCTTTCCATTGCGGGAACCACAGGCGCGACCAAGGCTGGGGAGCGGGGTTGCGCGAAGCCGCCAAGAAAAAACAGGGGATTCAATGAATGCAGCGCTTCGTCTTTGTTCGCACGCGGCCGGCCGCAATGAATGCGTTGCACATGCGGTGCAGGGCGTGCGGCGCGTGCTGCTGGTCGATGACCATGAACTGGTGCGCGCTGGAGTCAAGACACTGTACGAGGCGCTGGACGACATGCACGTCGAGGGGATCGAGGCGGCATCGCTGCAGGAGGCTCTGGCAGTCTATCGGCGCAGCGAGCCGATCGATGTCGTTCTGCTCGATTTGAACCTCGGCGATTGCAAGGGCCTGCAGGGGCTGCGCAGGTTCCTCCAGGAGTTTCCGCAAGCGAGGGTGGCGGTGTTCAGCGGGACACACGATGAATTCGTCGTCCGCCAGGCGCGTGCGCTTGGCGCCGCAGGCTACATACCCAAGTCGGCGCTGATTTCCGAGATGCGCGGAACGTTGGCGGCGCTGCTTGAATGCGGCGGGCGGCCTGGCGGGGCTCACAGAGGGGCGTTGTTCCCGCGCTTTCCATCTTCGGCGATGTTCGACCGCGTCTGCGAGCTTGGTTCCCGCCACCTGGAGATTCTGGAATTGGTGCTTTCGGGCTGCAGCAATCAGGAAATCAGCAAGGCCACGCAGCTTTCGCTGGGTACGGTGAAGAATTACGTCTCTTCATTGCTGCTGGCCCTCGACGTGAGATCGCGCTCGCACCTGATCAGTCTTTTTCGCTGAAGGGGCATACCCTTGAGTCCCGCAGGGACGGCGGCCCCCTCGGCGGTGTTCATCGCCGTGAATGGCGAGTCGTGCCAAGGCGGCGTTGTGCCGTCCAATGGCCAGACTCGCGAACCGCGTAGAGATGCGCGTCGTCTGCGCGATGTTGCCTTTGAAGATGTCTGCTCCGGTTGGTGCTTCATGCTGGCCGCAGTGATGCTGCCTCTGCTGGCCCAGGCCTTCGACGGCATGAGCGAGCCGATCACGCGCGTGTGGCTGTTCGTCGCTGCCGCTTCGGCCGCCGGCTTCGCACTCACGGCGCGCCGGGCGCTGCCCGGTGAGCTTGCTTCGCGGCGCGGCACAGGCAGGGCGCGCCGCATGCTTCTCGGGCAAGGCGCAGGGTGTCTGCTGCTGTTGTGCCTGCACCCATGGCTCGTCGAAGTCCCGCCGGCGCACCCGCCGGTGGCGGGGCCGCTGTTCGCGCTGGCTGCGCAGGTGTTGGCGATGCTGCTGGCGCCGTTGGGCCGCGCCTCGGCCGTCGTGGCCCTGTTGCCCGCGTCCGAAGGGCTTTCGAGCCTTGCAGCTGCCGGCCATGCGGATGGGCAATGGCAGTCCGCGAGTTACTTTGCGGCAGCGCTCGGCACCGCGGTCTCTGCGCTGTGGCTGCATCGGCGCTGGCATGACAGGCAACGCGAACTGAGGCAACGCGACGAGTGCATCCACTCGCTGGAGCAGGCCCGCGACGCGGCGATCCGCGCCGACCAGGAAAAGACCCGCTTTCTGGCAATTGCCAGCCACGACCTGCGCCAGCCCGTCCACGCGCTGGGCCTGTTTGCCGCCACCTTGGAAAAGCGCCTGCAGGGCAGTGCCGAGGAACCACTGGTGCGCAACCTGATGCGCGCGATCGAGGGATTGGGCCGGTCGTTCAACGCGATGCTCGACATTTCCCGCCTGGACGCCGGCACCATCGAGCCCAACATCCAGCACTTTCCCCTGCGCGACGTGTTTCGCCGGCTGCACATGCACTATGCCGGGCAGGCTGAAGGGGCGGGGCTGGGCTTGCGCTTCTCGCCCGGCGGCAAGTCGGTGAGCAGCGATCCTCAATTGCTGGAGCGAATCCTCGGCAATCTGATCCAGAACGCGTTGAAGTACACGGAGCGGGGCGGGGTGGTGGTCGTCGCCCGTTCGACGTCCACCCATACCCATGTGGAGGTGTGGGACACGGGCATCGGCATTCGCGAGTCGGATCTGCCGCGCATCTTCGAGGAGTTCTGCCAGGTCGGTCCCGGCCAGCGCAGCCGTTTGCAGGGGTTGGGGATCGGACTGGCCATCGTCAAGCGGCTGGCGCAACTCCTGGGCTGTCGCCTGACAGTGGCTTCCCGACCTGGGCGCGGCACGATGTTCAGGCTGGGCATTCCCCTTGGGGGTCTGGCGGAAATCGAGGACGCGACGGCTGCGGCCGATACGTTGCCGATGCGCGTGCTGCAACCGCGTTCGGTGCTGGTAATCGACGACGAGGAGCCGATTCGCGATGGTCTGCGCAGCCTGCTGAAGGAATGGGGCTATTGCGCCGTCACCGCGGCCAGTGCCGCTGACGCCGTGCGGGCGCTGGAGACACTCGAGGCGCCGCCGGACCTGATCCTCAGCGACCTTCACCTCGGGGAGGGACCGGATGGCATCGCCGCCATTGCGTCGGCGCGTCGCCGGTGCGGCTACGAAGTGCCCGCCATCCTGGTGACGGGAGATATCACGCACGATGAAATGCGGCGTGCCACGCACAGCGGCCACATGCTTCTGTTCAAGCCGCTGGAGCCGCGAAAGTTGTTCGACGCGCTTCGCGGGATGACGTCGTAAAGAGCGCCGAAGGTCGCCCGCGGGAACGGGGCTCGGCGAGTGTGGTCTGCTGAATGCCCTCGGCACAGGGGCGATCACCAGAGCAATCAAATCAACGGACATTGACCGTCACGGCCGCAGTCTGAGTCTGGAGGTTGCCGCTGTCGTCGACGGCGCGGCTGCGGATCGAGACTGTTCCTGACGTGGACGGCGTGGTCCAGGCGTACGTCCAGCTTGCGCGTCCGGTCGCCGGATGCCAGGTCGTGCCACCATCGACCGACACCTCGACGCCACCCACCACGCCGCCGCCGGTGTCGCCCGCCGTGCCACGAATGGTGACCGAGGCATTGCGGCTCAGCGTCGCATTGTTGGAAGGCGAAGTGATCACGGATGTCGGGGCGGCCGTGTCGCTCGATGCGGTTGCCGTGCCAAGACCGCTTTGCAATGTTCCGGGCTGCACCCCCATGTCGGCCAGCAGGTTGACCGTGGCCTGTTGCATGCGCGGGTCTTCCTGGTCTGGCGAGGTTCCGCGGTCGTGGTTGATGTCGAGGCCCCAGGCCCACTGCACCGTGCCCGCGCCGAAGACCAGGGCACCGCTGGAATGCTTGTAGAGCG
>DASTGE010000337.1:0-5422 GCA_035719405.1 Burkholderiaceae bacterium | reverse complement strand
GGCGTGGCTGCCGCTGGCGTACGCGGCGCGCCTGCACGCGGCGGGCCTGGGCACGATCGGCGCGCTGATGGACCACATCAACACGCGCGGCGTGCGCTGGTCCCGCGCGATCCGCGGCATCGGCGCGGCCAAGGCCGCGGAGATCGAGCGCTGGCTCGACACGCACCGCCGCGCGGGGGTGATCGAGCTGCAGGCGAGCGCCCGCATGACGCCGAGGTAGATGGCCCAGCGCGCGCTCGGCGCGGCGAACCCATCCCCCATGGTGCCGCTGGAGCGGCTGCAGCTGCCCCCCGGTCTGGACGGGCGCGCCGGGCGCTTCCGCGCGCCCGCCGAGCTGTGCACGCTGCAGGCCTCCAACGACCTGATGGCGGTGCGCGAGTGGCTGAACGCGCACGCGTCGCCGCACACGCGGCGCGCCTACCAGCGCGAGGCCGAGCGGCTGCTGCTGTGGTGCGTGCTCGAGCTCGGCCGGCCGATGTCGTCGCTGACGGTGGCCGACTGCCAGCGCTACCGGGAGTTTCTGAAGGACCCGCAGCCGGCTGAACGCTGGTGCGGGCCCCGCGGCACGCCGCGCTGGAGCCACGCGTGGCGTCCGTTCGAGGGACCGTTGACGGCGGCGGCCGAGCGCCATGCGCTGGTCGTGCTCAAGGCGTGTGGCGCCTGGCTCGTGCAGCAGCACTACGGCTGCTCTTCATACTGCACTACCTTCGCATGTCATTGAATATCAAGGGGCAGTTGCCCCGGGACGTGAGTTGACGGGCCTTGGGCGGCGCGAGCGGCGATCAATTCATCGAAATCGGCCTGACGAATGATCCAGGGCGCATTGCGGCAGATTTGCCTTGCTGGCAGCTGCCTCTGATGGATCAGCCGCAGCACCGTGGTGTGGGTGACATTGAGCGCGGCCGCAACTTCTTCGACGGTTAACTCTCCTCGCTCTTGGCGCTCGCCTTCACGATACGCCGCAATGCCGTGGCGCCGGCGCAGCGAACAGACTCGCACGGCTGTCCATGTCTGTCCATTTGCCGTGCGGTGTCCGAGCCGATTGATGGTTGCCGCGATCCGCTCATCCGCCTGCATGCGAGCCAGCGACGTGATCAAGTCGAGAGCCTCACAGCAGGTGACACGGCCATGCTGGCCCAGAGGAGTCTTCTTCAACTGGAGTTCGGTGTGATCGCCGCCCTGCCAATGCACGATGAACCGGACCGAGTCGCCCTGGAACGTCGCGACGATCTCCTTGATCAGGGTACGCACGATGCGTTTCCTGACATCAGGTGTTGTGTCGGGGTGATTCCACAGACGCGGCAGGTCCTCGGCTAACGCGATCAGGGCTTGTTTCGTCTCGGCGCTGAGGGCATCGGGGCGCTGCCGCATCAACTCGGCAACCTCTTCTTCGAGCCGCGCCTGCACGGCCAATGCGTCGTTCCAGCGCCTCTCCAAAGACCCGGCGACGAGACGATTGGCAGGATCAACGGCATCGAACTGGCGTTGCGCACGACTGACCTCGTAGCCCGCCTGCTGCAAGGCCAGGCGCTTGTGCGCGAGACGCTCGTCCTCCGCGCTTTGCAGATTCCCAATGGCCTGCAATGCTGCCTGGAGCCCAAGAGGCTGGAGGCAACGTAATACTTGATCGGCTACCAATTGATCTGCCCCTAGACCGCCAAAGCTGATGCAGCAAGGCCTTTGGCTGAGCTTGTGCGCCGAACATTGATAGCGAATATTTGAGGGCCCGGGATAGAAGACGGCAAGCTTGGCTCCGCAATGGCCACAGCGAAGCAGTCCCGACAACAAGGCGCCGCCGCTCCTGACCGAGCCGCGCACCGCACTGCCGCGGCCATTGGCGTTGTGGGCGATCTGTTCCTGGTTACCGCGATAAGCGGCCCAGTCGATGTAGCCCTCGTGGTGATCGAGAATCAGCACGGACCAATCTTCGGGCTTGCGGTGGGTGGTCTGCACAGTGCGCTTGCGGCCGCCCTCGATTCGCACGCTGGTCCTGCGACGGCCATATGCGTAGACGCCCGCGTAGATGGGGTTCTGCAGCAGGTTCAGCAAGTTGAAGTAGTTGGGCGCCTTCCAAACAATACGCTGCGCACCGCCGGCACGCGCCAGCAACGGCATCTCAATGCCTTGTTCGCCGAGCCAGAAGTACAGGCGCCTGGCACTCCCGAGCTCCACGAATTTGCGAAACACGAGTTCGATGGCCGCGCGAACGCGCTCGTCGGGGTCCTTCTCGATGCGGTCACCGAAGGTGCGCACGTAGCCGATGGGTACGTGCGTGAACAGCTCGCCACGCGCGGCCTTTTGCTTCGCCGCCTCGTGAGCTCGCTGCCTGAAGCTGGCCAGTTCCATCTCGCTGATCGTGCCCTTCATGCCCAGCAGCAGTCGGTCGTTGATCAGCGCAGGATCATAGATGCCCTCCGCATCGATGAGCAATGCACCCACGACGCTGCAGAACTCCAGCAGCGTGTGCCAGTCGCGGCCGTTGCGCGCCAGGCGCGACGCTTCGATGCTCAGCACCGCGCCGACCTCGCCATCGCACAGCAGGCCCAACAATCGCTCGAAGCCCGGCCTCAGCGTGCCTGAGCCAGAGCGGCCGAGATCGTCATCGATAACTTCGACGTGCTCCCATCCCAATTGCCGGGCGCGCTCCACCAGCGCGTACTGTCGGCGTTGACTCTCAAGGTTGTGCTGCACTTGGTCGGGCGTCGATTGGCGAACGTACACGTACGCTCGGCGCGACAGATGCTCAGCGGTGATCTTGTTCATCGTGCTCCCCTTTGTTAATTGCCGCGGCGACGGCTTGCATCCACTGCACCATCTGCCCCAGCAGCTGGAGCTGAACGTCCTGCGGCAGATGCGGCAGGGGTGAGTCCTCGGTGTCTTCGAACAGCACTGTCTGAGCCATCGGGCGTGGCGGCATCGCGCTCTCCTGTTGGGCTTGTGCAAGCCCGTGAGAATAGGAACGTCGATACCCAGCGTCGAAGCTCCAGCAGCACCGCAAGTGGCACGCGCGGCGCTGCGATGATCTGCACATCGCCGGCGGCGATCTCGGTCATCCACGCAGGAATGGACAGGGGCAATCCATTGGGCTGCCGGACGACGTAGCAAGGTTCGCCGTGACCGTAGCGCAGCCTGACTACGGCGAGGCGCTCACCCACAAGCGGGTGGAAGCGGTAGCGGACTACGATGTCACGCGAGAGATGTTGACGGGCAGAATGTCGCCCACCTGTTCAAGTACTTCGACTGCCGAAGCTCAATCGTCGTCCCGCTGTCAAACGAAGACGCCCCGCTCGGCCATCATCTCTTCCAGGACGGCCACTTGCGCCCGTCAATGCACGCTGCCCGCCCCAAACTCGCACGAAGCGGCGTAGCTTTCCCATTGGGCAATATCAAGGGTGCATCGCTTGCTCAATTTGCTCCAGCTCCTCGGCGTCATCGATCAGATTGCGCACAGGCGCAACGTCAGAGCCAACAAGCGGTACGACCCACCACGCCTGCCGGTAATCAGTTCGTTGCTTGCGCTGCCAAAGCTCTTCCAGACCCCTCAACACCAAACCACGCAGATCCCACTGCACCAGCTCCATGGCGTGCAACGCTGCAATCGGCGATGGCGAGTCGGGATACGGCAGCAACATGGCCATGTAGCGCCACTGCCCAAGTGGCAGGCGCTTTGCGGGCTCGCGTGCAACCCGGATCCATCCATCCAGAGGAACACGTTGGCGAACCTCGGCGGGTGACATCCGACGCCCTTTCTCCCGGAGCATGACGACGCGAACCAACACCTGTGAAAGCATACAGTACTTTCGTGTCAGGTGTTCGGATCGCTTGAGGCTCAGATTCGAAGTGGCTTAGAAGGCGAAGGCAGCGCAAAGCACGCGCGCCGAAGGCCTCCGTCGTCTCTGCATGGTCGACGCACGGTAGGGCAGAAACCCTTCGAGACCGATTTAGAGCCAGGGGCCGCTTGGGTCACGTCCGTTGGGCTAGCGCCCTCTCGATCTTCTTGTCGGTCTTGTACTGGCTCAAGGCGAACACGGCCCAGATGGTCGCCGGCAACCAGCCGATCAGGGTAAGTTGCAGAATCAGGCAGACGATACCGGCGATCGGACGACCGATGGTGAAGAACGTCAGCCACGGCAGAATCAGGGCAATCAACAATCGCATTTTTCTCGCGCTCCTTCGCGGTGGGTCAGTTATGTAGTCCCTTGGCCTCCCGGCGCACGCAGGTCAGCTTTGCTCTTTCTTGGCGGCGTCTTCGGTAATCTGGCTGACGTACGCGATGCTGCTTGGAAATCCGGCGTCTTTGCCCAATCGGCCAGCCCTTCGATCTTGTACTGATACTTTACATTGGCTTTAATGGTACTCGCCGAACTTCATCGGCCCGTCCCACCCGCTAACGCCGAGGGCGTCTACTTCCGGTGCAAGAACCAACTTACTGGAAAGCCTGTTGGACGTCACTTAAAACGGAATGTCGTCCTCATCGCTCGAGGATGCGACTTTTGAGGTCCTCTCGGAGAAAGTCGGAGCCGAGGTTCTGGCTGCAGGAGCAGCTGCACCGGGTGCATTCCCCTCGTCGCCGTCGAGCCGCGCGTCGGCGAGCGTCTCCCGAAGTGCTTGCTCCACTGCGTTGATTCGGGCTTGGCATACACGGTATGCATCCATCGACTCCCGCACAATGGCCAGCAGATCGTCAATGTTCGGTTCGGTCTGTTCGCGCAGCGCTTGAGCATGCCTGCTCAAGACGTCGTACGCTTGCCGAAACGTCGTTTGTTCGGTGACAACGAACGGCGTGTGCCCCTCGTCGATGTCGTCAACCCGGCTCATCAGTTCTTCTCCTCTTTGATCGCCGTCACGCGGCCGTCGTGGAACTCGATGCCCAAGTGCACGTCAGGTGGCATCTGCTTGTACTGTTCGGCGTTCGTCACCGCTCGACCTCCGGCCGTCACGATCGCGAAGCCCCGTGCCAGCGTCTTTTTCGGCCCCTGGCCGGCCACTTCGCGCATCAGGGAGGTGGTGCCTTCCTTGGCTTCCTTCAGCGTCCGACGCGAGTGCTCCGCCACGATGGTCCCACGCTGCTCAACGTCGTTATGCGCGGTCCTGCAGTCCCTGCTCGCCTGCTGAAAGACCTCGCCAGCCAGCCCCTGGACTGATTGCCAGACCAGCCGTGCTCGTTGACCCGCCGCCTGTTTCACCTCTTCGTAGACCTCCGGCAGCGCGTGTCTCGCTTGGCGCATGACGCGGGCCGCATCACTTCGCACGTCGGCGCTACGCCGTTCGGTGTCGGCTCTCGCTCTCGAAAGCGTGCCCTTCGACATTTCCGACACCAGCGTGAGGTGTCGGGTCGATCCGTGCTGCGCCAGTTGCGTCAACCGGTGCGCCTGCGCTCTGACCTCGGTGACAAACGACGGGAGGTCTTGTTTCGACTGAC
>DASTGE010000336.1:0-9290 GCA_035719405.1 Burkholderiaceae bacterium | reverse complement strand
GCTCATCGTCGACAACGAGCAGGCTGAAGTGCGAGGTGGAGGTCATGGCAGCAGCGTGGATTCGGGCAGCGCAAGCACGCCGGGCCGCATCGTGACATGGAATTCGTTGCGGCGCGGGTCACTGCCGCAGCGGGGACGGTATTCGATGGCTGCACCATAGCGCTCGCACAGCTCCTTGCAAATATAAAGCCCCAGCCCGGTGCCGCGGCTGCGCGTCGAGAAGAACGGTTCAAACAAATGCCGCTCCACTTCAGGCGGAATGGGCGGACCATCGCTCTTCACCGACAGCGACACACTCGCCTCCCCGTCATCGACGAGTTCCAGAAGGATGGCGCCCGGCGCATCGCTGGCATGACGGCGCGCGTTGTCGAGCAGGTTGATCAGTACGCGGCGAAGATGGTCGGGGTCGAACAGCACGCCGACGGGATGCGGGGGCAATTCGATGTGAAGACGGCTCGCGCCGCCCAATGGCAAACCCACGGTCCGCGCCCATTCGCTGCACAGCAGCGCCACCTCCGCGGTCGCGTCGATCACTTGCGGCGCGTGGGTCACACCTGGGGCGACATCGAGCACGTCATCGACGATGCGCTTCAGCCGCTCGGCGTTGTCCGCCACCATGCGGGTCAGCCGCTGCTGCTCCGGATTGAGCAGATCCTCCGCCAGCAACGCATTGGCCTGCGTGATCGTGGCCAACGGATTGCGGATCTCATGGGCAATGCCGGCCGACACCCGGCCCATCGCCGCGAGCTGCTCCTGGCGGGTACGCGCCTGGGCACTCCGCAAGTCCTCTAGGAACAGCACACACAAGGCCTCGCCCGGCGGCAGGCCCGCCATGTCGGCGCGCCGACGTGTGAAACGCACGCGCATCACGAGCGTCCGCTGCTCGCCTTCGCCGAATGCCAGTGCAATCTCGCGCCCCCCTTCGGGCCAGTACCCTTCGTCGAAGGCCCGCCGCACGGCTTGCAGCACCGGCTCCCACGCCGCATGCCCTTCCAGATGGAATGGCGCAGGCGCAGCCAAGCCTTCCGCCATCAACAGCTGCCGTGCCGCGGGATTGGCAATCCTGACGCGACCTCTGCGGTCCACCACCATGACGCCATCCTGCATCTGCTCGATAACGAGCCGGTTCAGCTGCGCCTGCTGGCGCGCCAGTTCGAGACTGCCGCGCGCCGTGAGCTCCTCCCGGGCCAGGCGACCGGCGAGCTCGCTGGTGAGCAGGGTGATCAGGAAGAAGCCAATGCCGGCCAGCCCCGCCTGGCTCATCAGGCGGGCAAGGTCGCCGTCGGCCAGGCCCTGGCGCCACGCCATCACGAGCAGCATGACCGCGACCGCGGAAGCGGTGGCCAAAGCAATCAGCCGCGGGGTCAGCACGCCGGCCATCAGCACCGGCAGCACGAGAAGCGCAACGTAGTTGAAATGCGAGGCGGGCTCGAGCACGAGCAGCAGCGAAAAGGTCAGCAGGTCAACGCCGATGGTCGCCAGCCAATGCAGACTGAGCACACGCGCCAGCGCCCCCGCACTCGGCGGAGTGCGAAATCGGGGCAGCAGCCACAGCGTCAGCGCCTGTGCCGCGTAAACCGTGCACACGATCGCCGCAGAGGGAACGCTGCGTACGCCGAGCAGCGCGCCGATGAGCTGCGTCGCGACCAACGCCAGTCCGAGGGTCGCGCGAGCAGCGATGAAGGCGCGATAAATGCGCTGGAAGGCATTTGCGCCGCTGCCGACCAGGCGCTGCGCCTGCCTGGTGAAAAAGCCGGTGTCCTGCGTCGCGGCGCCCGCACTCGCCCAGCTGTCGAAGCGGGATTGCGCATCATCCTGACGCGTATCGTCAGGCGTCGAAGTGTCAATGGCGACACCGAGCGCCCCGAACCACGACTCCTCGACGGGCCGAGTGCGCACTTCAGGACTGCGCCGATCTGCGCGCCTGCGCTCCCCATGGCGGCGATCGCCGGGCTCTTCGCGACGCGCGTCGGCGCTCATTCGCGTCTCACGATGATGACGACCGGCGACGCACGCCGAGCGCGCGATGCGTCTCACTGCAGAACACTGCATCACCCTCGCGCACCGCCTCGCCCCGGGGGAGATGCACCCCGCAGTGCGCGCATTGCACCATCTCCTCGGGCTGGGGCTCGCGGCCCGCCGGCTTCGATCGCACGCGGCTGGTTCGGCCCGACCCGGCCCACATCAGCACGATGGCAATGACCGCGAGCAGCAACAGCAGCTTGATCATGGATCGCTCACGGCATCCGGTGCAGCACGACCTCGAATACGAAGCGCGAGCCGACATATGCAAGCAGCAGCAGCACGGCCCCCGTATAGACCCATCGCGTAGCACGCCGGCCGCGCCAGCCCCACCAATGCCGGCCGGCAATCAATGCGGCGAAGACCACCCAACCCAGCAGCGACAGCACCGTCTTGTGGTCCCACCGCCATTGGACCGTCGACCACACGCCGAGCAAAAGCGTGAGCGTGAGCACGGCAAAGCCCGCATCCACGAAGCGGAAGGTCAGCCGTTCCAGCCGAAGCAGTGGCATCCCGAGCGGGCCGATGCTGTTGCCCTTGAGCCGCAGCCGTCGCTCCGCTGCATCGAGCATCGACGCGTGCAGCACCGCAGCGCCGAAAAGGCCGTACGAAGCGACCCCCAGCATCCAGTGCAAAGGCACCCAACGTGGGCCCGCGAGCACATGCGGCTCACCGGGAAACGCGGCAGCCAGGATGACGACGACCGCCCCAAGCACGGCAAGCAGCCGCCTCACCTGCGGCAACGGCAGCCAACGGCTTTCTATCACATGCACCGTGAGCACCAGCCATGCGGTACCTGAAAGCACCGGTGCGAAGCCGAATCGGGCGCCGGCCCCCGGCGGTTCGTCCAATCCCGTGAAGTCGATGAACAGCGCAACCCCGTGGGCAAGCCAGCCGACGAGCAGCGCGAGAGTGGGCCAGCGTCCGCGCGAATCGCCTGCGACGGCCGCCATCGCATAAGCAAGGGCCGCCGCCAGACCGGCTGTCAGCGACAGCGAACTCGCAGCCGGAGCGGACCCGAACGATAGAATCATCCGGACAGTGTACTAACCGCGACCCGCGCCCGACGGGCTGCTCCAACAGGCCATGGCCTCCACCCTCACCGACCGACTGTCGCGCTTGGTCAAGTCCATGCGCGGCCAGGCCCGCATCACCGAATCCAACGTGCAGGACATGCTGCGGGAAGTGCGCATGGCGCTGCTCGAAGCCGACGTCGCGCTGCCCGTGGTGCGCGACTTCATCGCCCGAGTAAAGGAAAAGGCGCTCGGCCAGGAGGTGGTGGGCTCCCTCAATCCCGGGCAAGCGCTGGTGGGGATCGTCCACAAGGAGCTTGCCTCCACCATGGGCGAGGGCGTGAGCGACTTGAACCTCGCCGCCCAGCCGCCGGCCGTCGTCCTGATGGCCGGACTGCAGGGTTCGGGCAAGACCACCACGACCGCTAAGCTCGCAAAGCACCTGAGCCAGAAGCGCCGGAAAAAGGTGCTCACGGTGTCTGCCGACGTGTACCGGCCGGCCGCCATCGAGCAGCTGAAGACGGTGACGAAGCAGGCAGGTGCCGAATGGTTCCCTTCGCAGCCTGATCAGAAGCCGCGCGACATCGCACTGGCCGCCCTCGACCACGCGAAGCGCCATTACTTCGACGTGCTTCTGGTCGATACCGCGGGCCGCCTGGCGATCGACGAGGCGTTGATGGCCGAGATCCGCGACCTGCATGCAGCCATCCACCCGATCGAGACGCTCTTCGTCGTGGATGCAATGCAGGGTCAGGACGCGGTCAATACGGCCAAAGCCTTCAAGGAGGCATTGCCGCTGACAGGCGTTGTGCTGACCAAGCTCGACGGCGACTCCCGCGGCGGCGCGGCGCTGTCGGTGCGGCAGATCACCGGGGCGCCGATCAAGTTTGCCGGGGTGTCGGAGAAGATCGACGGCCTGGAGGTATTCGATGCCGAACGTCACGCCGGCCGCGTGCTCGGCATGGGCGACATCGTCGCGCTGGTCGAGGAGGTCCAGAAGGGTGTCGACCTGGAGGCCGCACAGAAGCTGGCCGAAAAGGTCAAGTCCGGCTCGGGCTTCGACCTGAACGACTTCCTGTCGCAAATCAGCCAGATGAAGAAGATGGGCGGACTGTCACAGCTGATGGACAAGCTGCCGACAGAGCTCACCGCAAAGGCGGGAGCCGCCGACATGGATCGCGCAGAGCGCGAGGTGCGCCGCATGGAAGGCATCATCCAGTCGATGACGCCGCTGGAGCGGCGCAAGCCTGAGCTGATCAAAGCCAGCCGCAAGCGACGCATCGCCACGGGCGCGGGCGTTCAGGTGCAGGAAGTGAACCGGCTGCTGAACCAGTTCGAGCAGATGCAGGGCATGATGAAGAAGATGAAGGGAGGCGGTCTGATGAAGATGATGAAGCGCATGGGCGGTCTCAAGGGACTCGGCGGCCTGGGCGGAATGGGTCCGCGATAAGTCGCATCGGGCTCGCACACAACAAGACGCCAGAGGAGGTACGGGACAATGAGCGAAGCCGGCTTGCTTGCGCTCGCGCTGGCAGTGCTGATGGCCCTGCTTGTGCCGCTCGTGCTCGCCATGCGGCGCCGCGCCGGCCGCATGCGTGCGCCAACCCGCCGACGATCGCTCGACACCGTCATCGACTGGCCGCCGAAGGTCGCCCGGCTCATGTCGCGCGAAGAGCGCGACGCTTACCTCACCCTTCGAAACGCGTTTCCCGAGCACATCGTGCTCGCCCAGGTACCGCTTTCGCGCTTCGTCCGCGTTCCTCGCCGCCACTCCTATGGCCAATGGATGAGCCGCGTGGGCCGTCTGTGCGCCGACTTCGTCGTGTGCGACATGACGACCAATCTTCTGGCGGTCGTCGAACTGCGAGAGCCCGGGGAGGGAGATCACCGCAAGCGCAAGCGGCACCAGCGGCTGCAGCGCGTCCTCGCCGCCGCCGAGGTGAAAGTGGTGGTCTGGCGACAAGGCGAGCTGCCGACACCACAGTCCGCGCGCGAACTGCTGCAGCCGCAGGCGACCACCACCCCTGGCCGCGCCTTTTCGGATGGATCCGCACCCGGTGTGGGATCAGCGATGCGGTTGCAAGCCGGGGAGACCATGAACATGAGCGAGGACAACTTCTCCGACCCGCGCCCCTCGACATGGTTCGACGACTTCGACACCACCCCGAAGTCCGCCGGCACCCGGGAAGGTTGAAGTCCCGGGTGGGCTGAGGGCGGCTCCTTGCCCGCGTCTGGTCGGCAGAGTCAATCGAGCAGTGCGTGGGCAAACTCGCGTGCGTCGAAGGTTTCGAGGTCTTCCAGCCTTTCGCCCACGCCGATGAAATACACCGGCACCGGCCGTTCGCGCGCGATGGCGGCAAGCACACCGCCCTTTGCCGTGCCGTCGAGCTTCGTCACAACAAGCCCGGTGAGCTTGAGCGCATCGTCGAAGGCCTTCACCTGTGCCAGTGCGTTCTGCCCCGTATTGCCATCCACCACCAGCAGCACTTCGTGAGGCGCCGTCGTGTCCGCCTTGCCGATGACTCGCCTGATCTTCTTCAGCTCTTCCATCAGGTGAAGCTGCGTCGGAAGCCGGCCTGCGGTATCGGCGATGACCACGTCCGCTCCGCGTGCCCTGCCGGCAATCACGGCGTCGTATGTCACCGCAGCCGGGTCTCCGCCTTCCTGGCTGATGATCTGCACCTCGTTGCGATCGGCCCAGACCGCCAGCTGCTCGCGGGCCGCCGCACGGAAAGTGTCGGCGGCGGCAAGAAGCACCTTTTGTCCTCCTTCGGCCAGATGGCGCGTCAGCTTGCCGATACTCGTCGTCTTGCCCGCGCCGTTGACGCCGACCACCATCATCACTGTCGGCATCACCTCACCGATCTCGAACTGCTTTTCCAATGGCTGGAGCAGGTCGGCGATGGCGTCAATCAGCAGCGTTCGCACCTGCTGAGGATCGGTGGCTCGCGCGTCCCGCACTCGGCGCTTCAGGTCGTCCAGCAGGAACTGCGTCGCCTTGACGCCAGCGTCTGCCATCAGGAGCGCGGCCTCGAGCTCCTCGTACAGCGCGTCGTCGATCTTCGTGCCGGAGAACACCTGCGCGATGCTCGACCCGGTTTTGCGCAGCCCCTGCCTCAGCTTCGAGACCCATGCCTCACGTGAGACGGGCGTCGGCTCGCTGGGGACGAACTCCGGCTTGATCTGGACATCGAAAGTGCTCGACCGGGCAGGAGGATGGCTGCTTGCGGGCTCCTGCAACGGCACGTCGAAGTCCCGCGACTTGCCGGCCCACGAGGGCATGCGAATGTCGAACCCGGTATCCGGAGGTGACGCCTGCTCGCGAGCAGGCTCCTGAGGCTGAGGAGCAGGCTCCGCCTGGGGGCGAAGGCCGAACTTTTTCTTGAAGAAGCTGAAGACCATGGAAGATTGAGCGAAGCGGTTTGTATGCGTTCAAGGAACGTCAGGACCTTGGCTTGCAGACGTTATACTCTCGGGCTTGAAAGGCGCTTTAGCTCAGTCGGTTAGAGCGACGGAATCATAATCCGCAGGTCCGGGGTTCGAGTCCCTGAAGCGCCACCAGAACTCTTGATTTGACGGGCCTTTCCTGGCTCCCGCGTAGTCCGCCGGTCCAACGGCGGTTTGAAACTTCGTAGGAGTCTGACATGGAACGTAATCTACAGTCCGCCGGTCACTCGCCCGCAGTTGCCACTGCGGCAAAAGCCGGATTCACTCGGCGCACACGCGCCACTTCGCGCTCGCCCTCGTCCTCCGCAATCGCGGTTGACTCGGCAAAGTTCACCGAGGCCCTGAAACTACTGCGCGAGGCCGATCTCCTGCACAGTCGCGGCTGCCATGCAGCGCACGATCGCGGGCGCCGCGGCCTCCTGATCCTCGAACAGATCCTCAACGCCGCCGCAGAGGTGCGCCGCCATGGCTGAGCTATCCACTCTTCCTTTGGGCGCCGGGCACCTTCCGCTCGCGGATCTCATCGACCTGTACATGCGGCACTACGCCGGACGCGACACGACACGCGTGCAGCGGCTGACGTGGTGGAAGCAGCATCTAGGCGTTGTCGCGCTGCAGGACGTGACCGACGACCATATCTATTCAGCACTGGAGCAGCTGACCGCCGGGCCGGCGCGTTACTGGGCCGGCACCGACGCGGACGGCAAGCCCATCTTCAAGGCCAAGCGCCGGCCGCCGACGCCTGCCACACGCAACCGCTACCAAGCAGCCATCAGCGCCGTGCTGACGTGGGCCATCAAAAAGCGCATCGCCCCGAAGAACTGGATGAACCCATGCCGCAGCGTCGAGCTGCTTGCGGAGAACAATCAGAAGGTGCGCTTTCTCGACGATGGTGAGCGGCAGCGGCTGCTGGGCGCGGTCAAGGCCTCGAAATGGCCGAGGCTCTACCTGCTCGTACTGTTGGGGCTGACCACCGGAGCGCGTAAGGGCGAGTTACTTGGACTGCGCTGACCCTCGCCTGCTGACGCTTACGCCGCCCGTCCTGGAGGAGTTGCGCCGCTTCACTGGCAAGCCCGGTGATTTGGTGTTTCCCTCGTCGCGCCGACCCGACCAGCCCTATACCTTCGACAGCCGATGGCAGGAGGCGCTGAAGGCCGCCAAGGTCAAGAACTTCCGGTTCCATGATCTGCGGCATTCGTGCGCCAGCTACCTTGCCCAAGATGGCGCGAGCCTGCTGCAGATCGCCGATGTGCTCGGGCATCGGCAGCTGCAGGTGACGAAACGCTATTCGCACCTCGCCACCTCTCACAAGGCCGAGCTGGTCGATCGCGTGCTGGGAGATATCAGATGACGCTCAAGAAGACCGTAACCCTTGGGGCCCGAGGCCCTGAAGATCTTGTCTTCTTCGACATCGACTGTTGGGGTGTGCCAGATCTGAGATCGGCGCTGTCGAATGCCCGCGGGAAACCATTGGTCGACATCCTAGCCTTCACCGCGTGGCTTCGCACTGAGCTGATTGAGTACGACTTGCGGACGAAACCGCTCAAGACGCGCGGACAACGGGCCGCCGAGGCGCAATGGCTTGAGTGCGCGGCAGAGGACATGACGGCGGCAATCGCCGACGGCCGGCTCAAGCGGATGCCTCAGTGGCGGGCGGAGCCTCAAACATGGGTCGCGGCGCGCCGGCTCACCGGTCTCATGTGGCTACCGAGATGAGCGACGCGTGCGACTTGGCTCGGGTGGCTGCAACTTGGCTGTGGCGTCTATTCCGCCCCCCCTATCGTCAATGAACCGCGCGTCAGCCGACCCGCATGCGAGCCGCTGCGATCATGAGCCAGCCGCCAATCAGCTCCTGCCCGGTGTCAAGGAGGGCCTCATGAAGACCGAGCTTGCATTGCTCATCATGACCGATGGCCGCCCGGTGCTGCACTGGCGTAGGGGTCTGTATCCGCTCGCCCGATGGCTAGCTTCCTCGGTTATGCTGAAAATCCCAGATCCACCAAAGAGGGGGGGCTTGCCATGGAGCTACTTGGGAAACAGCGCGACCGGCAACACTCTGACAGAAGCCTAGGGCAAGCGATCTGTCGTCGTACGTCGCGATGATTCCTTTGCTGACGTGCCCGCAAGTGACGAGCCCCAAGCAGATAAGCGATGAGCGATTGGCGATCTGCGGGGCAAAGTACGATAGGTTGCGGCGGCTTACCAGAGAGCAGCTTGAAGAGGAAATTCTTCGTGCCTTTTGCCTCCCCGTAAGGGTTCAGCACCTGGGGCGAGATGCATTCCGGGCTATAACGCAACAATGGGCGCCCCGTGGACGAAGGGTGGCATTCGAATGGGAAGGTCGGATCATGCCCACACTGCTCAAGTCTCATCCTCGTGCTGCTTCAGTTGCCGCAGGTTGTAGCCGCTCTGGCGCCACTCGGTCAAGCCATGCTCCCGGCACAAATCGACGGCGATTTCGATGCTCTTGCGCATTGCGTCCCACAGCAGGTTGATGTCCGTGGGGTAATGCACGTGGGTTTCGACCACGAAGGAGTCACAGCGTACGGCGAGGCCTTCCTCTGGACTTTTTTTACCAACACGTGCCCCGCATTCACCACCTCCTGGTTGATGCGATCGAGGATTTCGGGCGTGAACAGGCGCAGGTTGTCCTTGAGCGTTTGCAGGTTGTATTGCGTCGTGTCGGACCAGTCGCCGTGACCCAGCATCTGACGCAGCGTCTTGTGTTGATTGGCCAGATCCTGGATCCGGTCGTAGTCGGCGTTCAGGCCCAGCCGCATGACTCCGAGCACCAGAATCCGCCATTGC
>DASTGE010000335.1:0-3283 GCA_035719405.1 Burkholderiaceae bacterium | reverse complement strand
CTGGTGCCTCCGATGCACACGCCGCGCTCACGGTACACGCGATGCATGGCGGCCGAAGTGCGCGTGCCGCCGATGATGGCAAGAAGCTTGCGCTGATCGCCGCCGCTCATGAACACGCCGTCGGCCTGAAGGATGTGCTCTACCACCTGCGGGTCGGCGGCATCGAGCCGGGAGTGCATCGCGAACGGAGTGCACCTCGCGCCGAGGACGCCAAATGCATGCTGGTAGGCCTGTGCGACCAGATCCTGCTCGGTGCTGGCGGCGGTCAGGACGACGATGCTGGGATCTGCCGAGTGGGTGAGCTCGACGAAACGGCGCAGCACACGCATGTCCTGGGAACGGTCCTCGCCGCCGCCGACGATCACCAGGTGGCCCGGAGGGGCCGTGGGATGGAGCGGCATCGTGGCAAGGGTCGGCATCGGTCGGTATGCAGCCGGCATGAAAACGCCGTCGAACGGCAAGCGGCGTGCCGATTCTGCGCTGCCTGCGACGATCGCGCACTTGTAAGCCGAATCCCACTTGGCCGGCCGCACAGGCCCGACAGACAAGTGCCTTCCCCTTGCCTACGCTTACCTGCAAGGAGGCGTTCAGCCTCGGAACGAACCGCAGGAGCTGACCATGAAGAAGCACACCCCATCGACACTCGCTTTTGCGATCAGCTTCGCCGCAGCGACGACATTGATGGCACAGGCACCGAGCAGCGATGTCGATGCGGTGACCAGCACGCCCGCGGCAGTCCGCATCGAGAAGCAGGGTAACGTCGAGTACCTGACGGGCGGTGTGGGCTTCGCCGAGCGCGACGTGATGCGTGCCCAGCAGGACGAATACCCGCTGCACATCCTGTTTAGCGGCAAGGCCGGCGAGTATGGGGTGGCGGACCAGGTGCGCGTGCTGAACGCGCGCGGCGAAGCAGTCGCCATCCAGAAGGCCGGCCCGTTGTTGATGATGAAGCTGCCACCGGGCAAGTACACGATCGAGGCCGACTTTGGCGGCAACGTGGAGCGTCGCTCCGTCACGGTGGGCCGCGGCGTGCAGAGTCTGCACTGGCAAAGCGCGGCCGTCTCATCAAACTGAAGGGGGAGCGGCCCACCCGCCGTAGCCTATCGCGCCGTCGGCATCACGAACTCCGCTCCCTTGGGCGTGCTCTCGGGCCAACGCTGCATCACCGACTTCTGCCTCGTGTAGAAACGAACGCCCTCCTCCCCGTAGGCATGCATGTCTCCGAAGAGGCTGCGCTTCCAGCCGCCGAAGCCGTGCCATGCCATCGGGACGGGAATCGGGACGTTGATGCCCACCATCCCGACCTCGATACGCCGCGCGAACTCGCGTGCGACGTGACCGTCGCGGGTGAAGCATGCGACTCCATTGCCGTACTCGTGGTCGTTGACGAGTTGCACAGCGCTTTGCAGGTCAGGCACCCGCACACATGACAGTACCGGGCCAAAGATCTCTTCCCGGTAAATGCGCATGTGCGGCTGCACATGGTCGAACAGCGTGCCTCCAGTGAAGAAGCCTTCCTCGCGGCCCGGCACCTTCAATCCGCGACCGTCGATGACCAGACGTGCGCCTTCCTGCACGCCCTGGGCGATATAGCCTTCGATGCGCTCCAATGCCTGGCGGGTGACGACCGGACCCATCTCGGCGTCCGGCTGCATGCCGTCGGACACCTTCAATGAACGGATCCGCTCGGCGAGCATCGGCACGATCCGCTCGCCCACGTCGCCCACCATGACCGCCACCGACACCGCCATGCAGCGCTCGCCGGCGGAGCCGTAAGCCGAACCGATGAGCGCATCGACGGCCTGCTCCAGATCGGCGTCGGGCATCACCACCATATGGTTCTTCGCCCCACCGAGCGCCTGCACCCGCTTGCCGAAATGCGCGCCGCGTTCATAGATGTAATGCGCGATCGGCGTGGAGCCGACAAAGCTCAAGGCTTTGACGTCCGGATGCTCGATCAGCGCGTCGACCGCAGTCTTGTCTCCCTGCACCACATTGAACACACCGTCCGGCAGTCCCGCCTGCTTCAGCAGGTTTGCCATGAACAGCGATGGGGAGGGGTCGCGCTCGCTCGGCTTCAGGATGAAAGTATTACCGGTGGCCAGGGCGAGCGGAAACATCCAGCAGGGGACCATGCAGGGGAAGTTGAACGGCGTGATGCCGGCCACCACGCCGAGCGGCTGGCGCAAGGTCCAGTTGTCGATTCCCGTCGACACCTGCTCGGTGTAGTCACCCTTGAGCAACTGCGGCGCGCCGCACGCGAACTCGACGATCTCGATGCCGCGTGTCACCTCACCCTGCGCATCGTTGAAGACCTTGCCGTGCTCGCTCGTGATCATCGCGGCCAACGTATCGCGCTGCTGGTTCATGAGATCGAGAAAGCGGTTGAGCACGCGCGCCCGGCGGATGGGTGGTGTGTCCGACCAGGAGGGAAAGGCGGCCTTCGCGGCGGCAACAGCTGCGGCAACGTCATCCGCATCGGCCAGTGCAACCTCCCGGGCAGCCACGCCGGTCGCCGGGTTGTAGACCGGCTGACGGCGCCCGCCGCGACCAAGTTCGACGCGGCCGCCGATGTAATGGCCGACATTGGTGGTGGCGGTGAAAGCTTCTGGAGCGCCCATCAATTTATCTCCTGCGTGTGTTTGGCCTTCGACTGTTGCCGCTTTGCATCGAAGATGCAAGGCCACCTCGCCGGGCGGCATTGAGCACGCGGCAAAAAAAACCCACCCCTTGCGGTGGGGTGGGTCGGAAGTCCTCAGAAAGGACGTCGTTGGGAGAGGGACCGATGCCGCTGCTTCAGGTCACTGGCTGAACCGGACTCAGTGACTTTCAGCCGCGTCACCTGGAATGCTGTGATGCGCTGTGGGGAAGACTTTAGGATCGTGCGGCATCGCAGCCCATCCCAAGAACGAGGGACACCGGCGGACAATGCAGGGATGACAACGCAACCAAATGCGCCGCCGCCCTGGAGTGAACACGACCTGGAGCGATTGCAGGAACTGTTCGATGCGATGCCGGCACCGCTGCAGCCGCTGGACGTGACCATGCTCGACGGCTACCTGTGCGGCGTGCTGTTGCAGCCCCAGCGGGTCCCGGCCTCGCGGTGGCTTCCGCCCATCCTGGATACCGAGCAAAACGGGTTGCCGCCAGGGGTGCCGGACCCTGAGCTGCGTGCACTGATCGAGCGAAGGCACGCCGAACTCGACCTCGCCATTGAACACCGGCAGTGGTTCGACCCATGGATTTACGAGCTCGACGACGATGCGACGCCGTCCGAAGCGGT
>DASTGE010000334.1:0-3883 GCA_035719405.1 Burkholderiaceae bacterium | reverse complement strand
GGCGACATAACCTCCGGCCGCGGCACTGATGCGGCCTTCGTTGAAGATGCTGCCCGCATTGCCGCTCCGCTTGAAGTTCAGCCGGCCGGTGTTGAAGTCGGCGTCGTCGATGTTCAATGTGCTGGCGACAATGCCGCCCACGTCCACCTGCGAACCCTTGCCGAAGACAATGCCGTTCGGGTTGACCAGCAGCACTTGGCCGTTGGCGCTCAGCCTTCCGTAGATCGCTGACGGATCGGCCCCGATCACCCGGTTGAGCAGAACCGACCGTGCATCGGGCTGCTGGATCTTCACCTGCGCCTGGCTGCCGACATTGAAGCTCTGCCAATTGATGGCTGCGCGGTTGCTGCCCTGCGTGATGTCGAGCCGGCTGCCCTGCGCGTTGAGTGCAGCCTGACCGGAGACGACGTTGCCACCTTGCGGCAAGGTATTGGGTGGGGCCGGATCGGCCGCCCATGAGAGGCCGCTCGCCGCAAGGCCGGCCGCGAGCAAGGCGCCCGCGACGCCCGAGCTGCGCTTGCCGCGCCCCCGGGTGCCTTCTGGCACGGCGACAAACGTCCCCGTGCGTTCGTTCCAGACGAGGCGGTAAATGCGGTTGATGGAACCGGGGCCGTTCTTCATGGCGTCGTCTCTGGGTCAAAAGCGTCGGTAAGGCGCGTCGTGCTGCGTGCGCGGCGCGGGCTTGAGGGCAAAGAGGGCGGGGCGTGCTGAGGTCTTCTTCAGAAGACCTTGAGCAACGAGATGAAGAAGCGCGGATTGCGGTGCGTGCCGTCGCTGTCGGCGCCAGTGGCCGCGTTGCGCACGGGGTTCTCTCCCTGGCGCCAGGCGACCGCGCCGCGAATCAGCACCGTATCGGCGCGGCCCCACCCCAGCCCAAGGCCGTTGCTGGCGAGGTGATAGGCGTTGGGCGACAGGCTTGCGTTGTTCACGCCGTGGTCGCGCCGAAGATGCGCGTAGTCGTGGAAGACGGACACCGACAGCCGGTCGCTCAACTGGTGCCGCCACTCCGCGGACAGCAGCTCGGCGTCATCGCCGCTGGGCTCGGAACTGGAATAAGCGCGAACGGCGTTGTTGCCCGTCACATTGAATTTCTCGCCCGAGTCCAGGTTGCGGCTTGCGCGTTGGCCCGAGAACGTCAGATGCAAGGTGTCGGCCGCCGCGATGCGCTGAGAGCGGGCCAGCAACCAAAGAATCTTCTGGAAGTGACCTTGCCGCTGCGGCCCGCCTGCGGCCTGGTCGGCAGCAAGGTCCCCGGCGTTGCGCGACAGGTCGAGGCGGCCCGACATCGCCGTCAGCGAGAACTGCGTCAGGCCGCCCCCGAGCAGGTTGTCCGCCGCATCGCCCGCAAAGCCGAGCGTGGCGACAGACACCGCCTTGTCGTTGATCTGCACGCCGGCCACCGCGTTGTCGAAGCTCTTGCGGTCGTAATTGGCGCTGACGCCGAGATTGAACGTCTGGCTGCGCGCGATGGGGTAGGTGAGCGCTGCGCCCCAGGTGCCGGCAGCACCTGTGTAGCGGGTGGAGGCGAGGTCGTATCCATAAGTCAGGCGCGACACATTCAGTCCGCCGCGCAGCCCGTCGTTCCCAAGCGGCACGCTGTAGCCGGCGCTGCCATATGTCGACCCGCTGCTCTTACTGGCGAAGAATTGGAGTTGATCGCCGAAGCGCAATGGGCTGTTCAGCGAGATGCCTCCTGTGGCGCGCCACTCGCCGCTTGCGCGCGCGCCGCCGTTGTCCACCTGCGCCTGCCCGGTCACCGAAGGCTCGTCCTTCACGGCCACCACCAGGCGCGTCTCGCCCGGCTGCTCACCGGGCTCGAGGACCGAGCTTGCCGAGATGCCCGGCATTGCATTGAGCAGCCCGATAGAGCGCTGCACGTCGTCGGCACGCACCGGGGCGCCGATCTTCTGGCGGGCGGTCATCATGTCGCGCACCCGGCTTTCGCTGATATGCCGGCCGGGCGGCGCCTGCTCGACACGTATGGCGGCGAGCCGGCCCTCCAGCACGGCAATGGTGACCACGCCATCGCGCAGCGGCTGCTCGGGCAGGTAGGCGCGGACGAGGTAGCCGGCCTCCTGATAGCGCCGGGCTACGGCGTCCGCCGCCTTTTGGAGATCTGCCAGGCCCGCCTGGCTTCCGATGAAGGGCGCGAGGCGCGTTTGCAACTCGGACTCAGGCAGCAGGGTGACGCCGGTGAGCTTGAATGCGGTGACCTGTACCCGCGGGCCGGCCGTTGCCTCGGGAGCGCGCGTGGGCCCGGTCGCCGGGGGCGGCGCCGGAGGAGGCAGCGCGGGGGCGCGCTCGACGTCGCGCAGCAGCTTGCCTGCATCGGGAGGAGAGGATTGAGCATGCAGCGCGGCGCTGAATATGAGCAGCGCTGCGGCGGCAGACACGGTGCGGGGAGCGAGGTTCGACATTGTCGTTTGGCCTTCGTGTTCTTCGACTTCGAGATTTGGCAATGACGCCTAAACGCCTCTTTGAGTGGCCGGGAGCATAGGTGTCGACGGCCCGCGCAGCCCGGTAAAAAGGGGCAGAAACCGGGGATACGTCGGGTGCATGCACGGCTCTGTGCGAACTGCGAATGGCGGAGACAAATTGAAATCAATTGCACAACCCGGGTACCGAGCGTGTTGTGCGAAACGCGCCCGACGACTGAAATTAATTCACGAATTGCTGGTGAATTGCCAAAGCGATCGAGACACGAGTTGCGGACCTGTGTCGCGCGGTGCGCGGAGGCACAAGACATCGTCGCCGGACACGACTTCCATGCATGGCGGGGACGACAAGGAGTTCGGTGAGGGCCGCACTTCGCATCGACCTAGACAGGCTTCGCAATGGACGACATCAGGGCAGTCGTTTCGTCTCCAATTCCGACGGAGCAACATGCCTTGAGGAGAGTGACTTGTCGGACAGCAGCAGAAGTTCGGGGATTGGAGGCGGTCGATCGCGCCCATCGTCCAGTTCAGGGGCAGGCTGCCAGCCCGGCCAGGGCGCGAGTCGGTACTCGCCGGGTGGCTCGGCAGGTTCGTCGCACCCCTCCTCCTCGTTGCAAGCCGGCGCAGTTTCGGCATACATCCGCGATACAGCGAGATTGGCTCCTGTACCGCCGCAATTGATGCGTAGCCTGCCGAATGAAAGCGCGGCGAATCCGCATCCGGGGGCTGACTCCGCAGGGCCGTCACATCCCCAATCGCAGATCAGTGCCGGCCCCCAGCCCGGCAGTGGTGCAGCGGTAACTACACCGTTGCCAAGCTTCAGTAGCGGCCGGCACAGCGGCAGCACCTCGAGCCAGTCCCCGCACGGCAGCGCTTCAGCCCGCGAAACACTGGGTGGGTCCCTGCCAGCACGCCCACCACGACATCCCTCAACATCCGCATCAGAGACGAGGCCGCCATCAGGAGCAGGATCGGCAGAAGGTGGCCGAAGAAGAATGAGCGACTGGGATAAGCATGCCGAGGCAAAAAAAATTTGAGAAAGAAATACTTCCTGACATTTGCTCCGGGAAAAAGACTCTTGCAGAAGGCTCCCGCGCACTTGAACGGAATGATAATTTTCTCCATAAAAACATTCTATTGACACGTCGACAATTCAAGGAAGGGCATTATCTGTTCAGCATGATGTCCTCGGACGGGCGGGCCAAGTTGCAAGAGTATCTAGACAGCGATCGTGGTCCGGAATTCCAGGTTGCCCGCAATGCAATGTCGATCTCCCGACGGGACATGCTCTGGGGATCGGAGTCGACTTCAAGAGGAGTTCAACCAAGCCAGCAGAGGGGTCCGCTTGTGCAGACGGACGGGCCTTCCAATCCAGGCAGCCCGCACGTCATCGACACGCCAGGCGTCAGTTTCAATGATGTTTATGGTGCGGCAGGTGAGTCTGAAGC
>DASTGE010000333.1:0-3922 GCA_035719405.1 Burkholderiaceae bacterium | reverse complement strand
CCGACTGCGTACGGCCAGCGGCAACCACCGGGCGCCCGTCTCGCGTGGCTGCTCGGGATCGAGCCGCACACGCAGCAGGCATTCCAGGTGAATCAGCTGTTCTCGCCGATCGAGCACCGGGTACGTTCCCAGCTCGACATCGCCGGAGGCCAGTGCCTTGGCAAGCTGCTCGCGCCACGCCTGTTCTCCGCGAGGCGTGGGCGCATCACCTTCGGTCACCAGTTCGACTGCGAACGGTCCCCGCGACTCGGCGCGAGCAAGGGCCAGGTCAGCGTTGGCCATCAGGTTCGCGACGCTGCTCTCACCGTGGATCTCCACCGCCCCGAGGTGCGCATGCACGGCACTGCCCAGCGTGTTCAGACCTGCCCGCAACACGGCTGCCAGCGATCGGGCGGTTTCAGCGGCGGCATTGCGCATGGGCAGGCATAGCGCGAAGTCCGAGCCGTTGAGGCGGCCGACGAAGCACCCTTGGACCCGCTCGGGGTAGGTCTGCAGCGCGCGCGCCACCAGCATGAGTGCGCGGTCGGCGCTGTCGCGCCCCAGCAGCAGGTTGAGCCCGGCCAGGTCCGCCACCCTCACCAGGACCAGCCCGACGCCGTCGAGGCGGTCCTGCCTTTGGAGGAATGCGGCCAGGCCCGCCATAAAGTTGGCCCGGTGCGGCAGACCGGTCATCGGATCGCAATGGGCCTGCCGGCGCAAGGCCTCCAGCTGGGTGGCCTGAGCCTCGAACAGCGCGCGCGACCTCTGCACCGTCATGTTCATGGCATCGCACAGGCGGCGCAGCTCGGGCACATCGGGTTCTTCCACCGTGATGTAGCGCCCCTCGGCCAGCGCCTGTGCCTGCTCGATCGCCGCATCGAGCGTGGTGCGGATCCTGCGCACTGCCGTCCAGGCGACCAGACCCGATGCCGCGGCAACGACCAGCAGCCAGACCAGGCTGCGCCACGCGCCCCGCCACAGGTCGTCATACCCGAAGGTCGCGTCGCTGACCACCTCGATCGACCCGGGCCACGCCCATCCCGCATCGACGCGCGCCACGCCGGGCGGCGATTCGATCGCGAGCAACTGAACGAACCAGGACGGCGCGAGGGCCGGCTCACGATCCCGGGTGCGCGCGAAGACAGCCGTGCCGTCGGCCAGTCGCAGCCTGATGCTGCGGTAAGAACCGGTCTCGAACTGCGTTGCGAGCAGCCCCTGCATCGCGCCCATGTTGCCCCGCTGCTGCCCGAGAGCCAGCGACAGCAGCTGTGCGTTTTCGCTGTTCTTGAACCTCAGCTCCGTCTGCAGTGAATCGCGGGCGGAGGCGATATTGACCAACATCCCACCAAGCAACGCGAGCACGAGGGTGCCGAGCAGCAGCGACCAGATCTGGCGGATAAGCGACATGGCGGCAGTCTTTCACAGAAAGCCTTCTTCCTGCATCCTCTGCAGCAGATCCCGCCATCGCGGAAGGCGCGCGACGGGATCTCCCGCGGAGACGGCTCCGATACCCTCCCAGAGCCCCGTGCTGTTAAAGCTGATCACGGGAATGAGGTCAGGCCTGCGCGAGGCGGGCAGCACCTCGGCGGTAAGGTTGTCCAGAATCAGCGGCTCCGCGTCCCGGTGAGCGTAATACGCCAGCACCATGTGCGGAATCGAGCGATGAAGTGTGCCCTCGACGATGTCGGCGCGCACATAGGCCAGCCTCAACCTCGACATGGGTGTACCGGAGGCGAGCAGACTGAAGTACTTCGCGATCGCGTAGTCCTCGCAGTCGCCCTCACCCTTGGCCAGGGTCTGCAGTGGCGTCGCCCAATAGTCGACCACGCCCCACACCTCGATGTCCTGCCGAAAGCGCACGTGGTGGTTGAAGAAGGCGTTGATTTGTCTCACCCGCTGTTCATCGTCGACACGCATCACGTCACGAAACAGCGCCTGCAGTTCACGCACGGTGTTGCCAGCGCGAGCGTTCTCGTGCCCCACCGCCGCAAGCATGCGCGCCTCGTCCCAGGCATGGGCCAAGGTCGCCGACAGCAGCAGCGCGGCGGCGAGGATGAGGCGAAGGCGGACGGCAAGGCGGAGCACACCCCTGTTACGTCGCCTTGGAGGGAGACTTGAGGCACTCCCGTCCTAATATGCACGGATGGAACGCGGAAAAATCACTCGCGTCGCGCTGGCCCTCGCAGGATGGCTCATTGCGGGCCTCCTGTGCACGCTCGCGTTCGGGCAGTCTCAGGGACTGGTCGTGCTGTTGAAGATCGACGGCGCGATCGGCCCCGCCACCTCGGACTATGTGCAGCGCGGGCTGCATCAGGCGTCGCAACGCAACGCCCGCCTCGTCGTGCTGCAGATCGACACCCCCGGCGGCCTCGACACCTCGATGCGAGGCATCGTCCGCGCGATCCTCTCTTCTCCCGTTCCCGTGGCCACGTATGTGGCGCCCGACGGTGCGCGCGCGGCAAGCGCCGGCACCTACATCGTCTACGCAAGCCATGTGGCCGCGATGGCGCCGGCCGGCAACCTCGGCGCGGCCACGCCGGTGGCGATCGGCATCGGCGGCTCACCGGGAGGCGAGGCTCCAAGGCAGCAGCCCGCCAGCGGCGCTTCGTCACCGGAGCCGGCGCAGGACACGATGACCGCCAAGCGCGTCGGCGACGCTGCGGCCTATCTGCGCAGTCTGGCCAAACTGCGAGGGCGCAACGGGGAATGGGCGGAAAAGGCAGTGCGCGAGTCGGTCAGCCTGGCCGCCCACGAGGCATTGCAGCAGCATGTGGTCGACATCGTCGCCCGCGACGTGCCCGACCTGCTTCGGCAGGTCGACGGACGCGAGGTGCAGGTCGCCGGCCAGGCACGCAAGCTGTCGACTGCGGGGGCTGCCGTAGAGGCGCTGGAGCCCGACTGGCGCAACAGGTTGCTGTCGACCATCGCCGACCCCAGCCTGGCGCTGATGCTCATGCTGGTGGGCATCTACGGCCTGCTGTTCGAGTTCTCCAACCCCGGCTTCGTGCTGCCCGGAGTGGTGGGCGCGATCAGTCTGCTGCTGGCGCTGTTCGCACTGCAGATGCTCCCGATCAACTATGCGGGCGTGGCGCTGATCCTGCTCGGCATTGGCTTCCTGGTGGCGGAGGCCTTTCTGCCGAGCTTCGGTGCACTGGGGCTCGGCGGCATCGTGGCCTTTGCCGCTGGAGCGCTGCTATTGATCGACAGCGATGTCCCCGGCTTCGGCGTCCCTCACTGGCTGATCGCAGTGCTCACGGCCGTGTCGGCCGCCTTCGTGCTCGGTGTGGCGGGCATGGCCGCCAAGGCACGCCGCCGACGGGTGGTGACCGGCCTGCAGGCGCTGGTGGGCTCGACGGGCGAACTGGTCGAATTCATCGGCGCCGAAGGCTGGGCCAAGGTGCAGGGCGAGACGTGGAAGGTGCGCGGGGCGCCGGGGCTGCGTGTCGGCCAGCGCGTGCGCGTCATGCGGGCCGACGGCATGACGCTCGAAGTGCGGGCCGACGAATAGCAGGTCAGGGAATCACAACACCGAAGGGACTTACATGCTGCTGGATCTGCCCATTGGGCTCATTGCGGTGCTCATGCTGCTTGTGTTCGTGCTCGCGGCATCGATTCGCATCCTGCGTGAATACGAGCGTGCCGTGGTGTTCCAGCTCGGGCGTTTCTGGAAGGTCAAGGGTCCGGGGCTGATGCTGCTCATTCCCGGCATCCAGCAGATGGTGCGGGTCGACCTGCGCGTGGTCGTGATGGACATTCCGAGCCAGGACGTGATCTCACGCGACAACGTCTCGGTGAAGGTCAATGCGGTGCTGTACTTCCGGGTCGTCGAGCCGCAAAAGGCCATCATCCAGGTCGAGAACTTTCTCGCCGCAACCAGCCAGCTCGCCCAGACCACACTGCGCGCGGTGCTCGGAAAGCACGACCTCGACGAGATGCTGTCCGA
>DASTGE010000332.1:0-9527 GCA_035719405.1 Burkholderiaceae bacterium | reverse complement strand
GCGGATGGTGCCCTTCTCGGCCTTCTTGGGGTCGGTCGCGCCCATCAACTCGCGGTTCTTCGCAATGGCGTTCTCGCCTTCGAGCACCTGGATCATGACCGGCCCCGAAATCATGAAGTTGACGAGGTCGTTGAAGAAAGGGCGCGCCTTGTGCACGGCATAGAACGCCTCTGCTTCGGCGCGCGACAGGTGGGCCATCTTCGCAGCGACGATCTTCAGTCCGGCGGCTTCGAAGCGGGCATAGATCTGCCCGATCACGTTCTTCGCCACGGCGTCGGGCTTGACGATCGACAGAGTGCGTTCAATGGCCATGATTTTTTCTCCTGAATCAAAGACTTGGCAAAGCTTTGAATTGTAGCCCGCCACACCGGCGCGAGCCCCCGCACGAAGACACGCTTCCGACGTCCCCTCGGGCCCATGCCTCGATGTCCACCGGGGCAGACATACCAGCCATTAACGCCCGCGACGGCCTCCGCGGGGACCGCCGCGGCCACCGCCACCCTTGTTACGCAGGAAGGCATCCGTCCCGATGTAGCCGACCGAGGTCTGCATGGGGTCGGGCTGCTTCGTGCCTGGCGAGCCCCCCCCTTTCTTGCGTCCGCCGGCGGCGCCCAGCCCCCGCGGCTTCTGCACGAAGCGCTTGTCGTAAGTCTGCTGCAGCGGATTGGGAATCGGCCCATGATCGTCGTCCGATGCTTCCGCACGGTGACGGTTCCGCTCCTGCTGCAGAGGACGCTTGTCATAGGTCTGCTGCAGCGGATTGGGGATGGGACCGTGCTCCTCGCGGCCTTCATCGCGCCGTTCGCCGCGGCGACCCTCATTGGCGCGCCGCTTGTCGAAGGTCTGCTGCAAAGGGTTCGGGATCGGAGCGCCTCCCTCCTCGCGCCGACCCTGACCCTGACCCTGACCCTGACCCTGACCCTGCCCACGGCCACGCTTGCCACGCCGACCACGCTTGTTGCCGACCTCATCCGGCCGGGGCTGCGGTTCGCTGCGCGCATTGCCGCCGCCCACAGAACGGCGAATGGCGCGCAGGTCGTTCTCACCGAGGTCGACCCACATACCGCGCTTCAGTCCGCGCGGCAGCACGACGTTGCCGTAGCGTATGCGGATCAGCCTGCTCACTGTGAGTCCCACAGCATCGAACAGGCGTCGCACCTCGCGGTAACGGCCTTCGGTGATCACGACCCGGTACCAGCGATTGGCCCCCTCGCCGCCGCCGTCCTCGATCGACTTGAACGACGCGCGCTGCCCCTCGATCTCGACGCCCTCGAGCAGCCTTGCGCGAGCCTCGTCGTCCAGCGCGCCCAGCACGCGCACTGCATACTCGCGCTCCACTCCGAAGCGCGGATGCATCAGCTGGTTGGCCAGTTCGCCGGAATTGGTGAACAGGAGAAGACCTTCAGTGTTGATGTCCAGCCGGCCAACGGACTGCCATTTGCCCTGGGGCAGTCTGGGCAGCTTGCGGAACACAGTCGGGCGCTGCTGCGGATCGTCGTGCGTGACAACCTCGCCTGCCGGCTTGTGATAGGCGATCACTCGCGGCGGGGGAGGCGCAATACGGAACTTGATCTGCCTGCCGTTGACCCGCACCTGGTCCCCGAAGGAGATGCGCTGCCCGATGTGAGCCGGCTCACCGTTGACCGTGATGCGGCCCTCCAGAATCAGCTGCTCCATGTCGCGCCGGGAGCCGATGCCGGCTTGCGCAAGGACCTTGTGCAGCTTGGGAGAATCAGGCTCGGGCGCAAGGACGCGTTTATGCGGCAGAACCGGTTCCGATCCCGCTTCACTATCGAAAGCCGCGTCGAATTCACCAGACACCACGGCGACGAAAAGTTCGGTGGCACGAGGAATGGCGGGTGCCCCCGAGGCTTGCCCTGAAGGCCCGCCCTCGCCCGCCTCGCCGGCCGGCCTGCCCGCACGCGGCTCAGCGAAGACTTGGGCATCTTCCTCGTCCGAAAGCGCCGACCGCTGCGACACGGGCTCCTCAAGGGAAGCCGGGCGCGATTCAGGCTGAAAGGCAGACTCAGACGCCGCGCCCGGTGCAGAACCGGCCTCGCTCACCTGCCCGGCATTCGGAGCGCCCTCCTGCCCCGCGTCGCCCGTACCATCCTCGATGGGCGCCGCCTTCTCCTTGCGGCGACGGCGCGGACGAGGGGGACGAGGCGCCTGCTCGGCCTGCTCCGGAGGCGTTTCGCCTTCGTGAATGCTCAACACCGCCGGCACCGACGGCTCGATCGACTCGCCGAGCGGCACGACGACCTCGGCAACGGCGTGGACCGCCTCCACAACCGCATCATGACCGGCAGGCGGCGACTCGTTCCCAACAGGAGCGGCCGCTTGGTCTGCCTCGACGGCGGTCTTTTTCGTGCTTCTCCGCCTTCGCACGGGTTTCGCAGGCACAACCTCAGCCTCGACGGCACTCTCGGCGGCCTGACCGGTGATCAGCGAATCGGGGTCATTGGCATTCATGATTCAGGCTCAATGGATGCGGCGTCGACAGCAGCCGCTGCAGCTAAGGACGCACTGTCCTGCGGGATGGGGTCTTGGGGGGCTTGGGCCGGATCGGCTGAACTCTCCGAACCTCGCAAGCTCGTGAGGGTCGCAGCGTCTTCCACTGCCGGATCGAGCGACAGCGGCGACTGGGGCGCGTCCAGCAGCGACGGCTGCTCGGGAATACCCTGCATCAGTACGGAAGTTTGAGCGGGGGCGCCGTCCAGCGGCGGCAGCTGATCCAGGCTCGACAGGCCGAGGTCATCGAGGAAATGGCGCGTGGTCGCGTAGAGCGCCGGCCGTCCAGGCGCCTCCCGATAGCCGATGGCTTCGATCCAGCCGCGCTCCTCGAGCTGCTTGACGATCTGGCTGCTCACAGTGACGCCACGGATGTCCTCGATGTCGCCGCGAGTGACGGGCTGACGGTATGCCACGATCGCGAGGGTTTCCATGACCGCCCGTGAATAGCGCGGCGGTTTTTCAGGATGGAGCCTGTCGAGATACTCACGCATCTCCGGCCGACTCTGAAATCGCCACCCGGAGGCGAGCGGCACGAGCTCGACTCCCCGGCCCTCCCAGTCACGAACCAGTTCGTCGAGCAGGCTGCGCAGCGTATCCGGTCCGACCTGGTCGTCGAACAGCACGCGCATGTCGCGCAGCGGCATCGGCGCCTGGGCGCAAATGAGCGCGGTCTCGAGGACGCGCTTCGCATCCTGTGTGTTCATCGGTGTGCTTCTCACGGCCGGGACTGCCGGCGGTGGCGTGGAGGCATCGAGCTGCATCGTGTGGCGCTCTGCCGTGTTCGCCTCAGGCAGGCATCGGAGCCACTTGCAGCGCCGCTTCAGTGGTCGGGCCCGCACGCCCCTTTGGGCGCGAACCGCCGACCTGAAGCCGCATTGTAGCCTTGCCGGGCCGACTCACAACGAGACCTGCGCCCAAGCTGCGGCGAAATCCTTGGGCGGCGCTGCATTGAAAGTCAGCGGAGCGCCAGTAACCGGGTGCAAAAGGCTGAGGCGGGCAGCGTGCAACGCCTGACGGATCATGCCGAGCAGCGGCCGGCCGCCGTAGAGCGCGTCCGCCACCAGCGGATGTCCGCGCGAGGCAAGGTGCACGCGGATCTGGTGCGTGCGGCCTGTGTGCAGGATGCAACGCAAGGCGCTGGCGTCAGCAGCAACGACGACACGCTCGACATCGGTCCGCGCCGGCTTTCCGCCCGCCACCACGGCCATGCGGACCTTCGACTGCGGATCGCGGCCGATCGGCGCCTCGACGGTGGAATGCGCCTGCGGCCAGGCGCCGTGCGCGATCGCAAGATACTCGCGATGGACCTCGCGTGCGGCGATGCTGCGCACGAGGGTGGTGACGGCGGGGAGCGACTTGCCCGCCACCATCAGCCCGGACGTGTCCTTGTCGAGACGATGCACGATGCCGGCCCGGGGCAGGGACGCGGCCGCGACATGGTGAGCGAGCAGGCCATTGAGCAGCGTGCCTGACCAGTTGCCCGCGGCGGGATGCACGACCAGACCGGCGGGCTTGTCGAGCACGAGGAGATGCTCGTCCTCGAACACGATCGCCAGCGGCACGGGCTCGGGGCGGAAGGCACGGCTCTCGGCCGTCGGCACCAGCGCGATACGAAGGCGCTGGCCGGCACGGACGCGGCGCGAGGCGGTGCGGACGATTAAGTTGTCGACACGCACATGACCCTGCTCCACCAGCGCTTGAAGATGACTGCGGGAAAACTCCGGAGCCAGCGACACCAGAACCTTGTCGAGCCGCTCGCCGTGGCCACCGACGTCCACCATGTGCTCCCTTGTCTCGATCGCCTCCTCGATCGCGTCGTCGCCCGCCTCCTCCGAGGCCTGGAGGTCTTCGCCCGAGTCAGCCGCAGGGCGGTTCATATAATCCTTCGCTTGAATCCCAGACAACCCATGCCGGCACAAGACCCGGCGCAAGACGCTCCGGTGACACCGATGACCGCTTTCAGAGCATGGCGACGTACAGCGCCGATCGTGCCGCTCATGATGGCCGCCGTGCTGGCCGCATGCGGCACTACCCGAAAGGACGACGACAACTCCCAGCAGGGTGGGGAACGATTGTATTTGGAGGCCAAGGAAGACCTCAACGCAGGCAACTACGAGGCCGCCATCAAGGAGTTGGAGAAGGTCGAGGGCCGGGCGGCCGGGACGATGCTGTCTCAGCAGGCGTCGATCGACCTGGCTTACGCCTATTACAAGACAGGCGACAAGGCGCAGGCCCTGTCGGCACTCGACCGCTTCATCAAGCTGCATCCGTCGAGTCCGGCGCTCGACTATGCGTTGTACCTGCGCGGCCTCGTGAACTTCAACGACAACCTCGGCCTTCTCGGTTCCTTTGCAAGACAGGACCTGTCCGAGCGCGACCAGCAGGCCTCGCGAGACGCATATCAGTCGTTCAAGCAGCTGGTCGAGCAGTTCCCGGGATCGACGTACGCCCCCGATGCGCGCGTGCGCATGGACTACATCGTCAATGCGCTGGCCGCCTACGAGCTGCACGTCGCGCGCTACTACTTCCGACGTGGGGCATACGTCGCCGCCGCCAATCGTGCCCAGCAGGCGGTGCAGGAATTCCAGCAGGCGCCGGCCACCGAGGAGGCGCTCTACATCATGGCGCAGAGCTACGACAAGCTCGGCCTCGACAAGCTACGTGACGACGCAGACCGCGTGCTGAAGAAGACCTTCCCGAACAGCCGCTTCCTCAAGGAAGGCGTCACCGAGGCCAAGAAGACATGGTGGCAATTCTGGTAAGGGCGCGTCGCCGCGGATCCGCGCTATAGGGGCTGCACGCCAGCTTCGCGGCCGTCCGCCAGTTCCTTCAGCCACTCCAGGGCATCGGTTTCAGTCTGGACGGGCGTCATCGGCGGCAAGGCGCCTCTCAGGCGCTTGCCGTAGTGCATCTGCGCCATCCGCGGGTCGCACACCACGAGCAGCCCGCGGTCGGTCTCGCTTCGGATCAGCCGGCCGGCGCCCTGCTTCAACGCAATCGCAGCCTCGGCGACAAAGTAGTCCATGAAGGCGTTGCGGCCCTGCGCCTGCAGTTGCTTGACGCGCGCTTCCACCAAAGGATCGTTGGGCGGTGGGAACGGAAGCTTGTCGATGATCACGCATTGCAGGGCGTCACCGGGAACATCAATGCCTTCCCAGAAGCTCTGCGAGCCGACCAGGACGGATTTCGGCTGGCTCATGAAGCGTTGCATCAGCGTCCGCTTGGGACTCTCGCCCTGGGTCAGCACCTGCAGTTCGGCGCCAAGTTCGCGCAAGGCTTCGCGAAGCTTGGCACTGATCAGATCCAGCGCCCGGAGCGTGGTGGTGAGCACGAAGGTCCGTCCGTGCAGGGCTGCGGCCAAGCGCGATGCGAGGTCGGCGACCGCCTCCGGATGACCCGCCTCATTCGGCTTCGGAAAGCGTTGCGGTACCCACAATCGCGCATGTGCCGTGTAATCGAACGGGCTGTCGAGCTTGAGCTTGCGCGCGTCCTCCAGGCCAGCGGACACGGTGAACCACGAGAGCTCGGCGTCATCCCCAAGTGTCGCGGAAGTGAATATCCAGGCCTTGGCGGCGCGTGCGCGCTCCTCGCCGAGCATGTCGCGAATATCGAGCGGTGACTCGGCCAAGCGCGCCTGGCCCGACGTCACGTCGATCCATCGCACCCTGCCATCGGGGCACGGACCCTCGAATCGCTGCGCCATCGTCGCAAGCTGCTGGGCGCGCTGCTCCAGCCTGGGAAAGTCGGGGGCCAGTTCGCTGACCGTCTCGAGGGCTTCTGCCGCCTCCATGCAGGACTGACACACGGCGCTCACAGCCGCGACGAAATCGGCGCGGGCACCCCTCTCGTCCCAGCGCAGCTTCACGGCGCCACGCAGGTCCCGCGATGGACCCGCCGCCACCATCCGAAGCTCACGCGCCGCACGATCGCACGCAGCCGCAAGTTCGGACCAAGGAACCAGTCCGCGCGCATGTTGCAGGCCGGCGGCCAGCATGTCGCGGGCGAAGTCGAGCACCTGCCCGGTGCCGAGCATGGTGCCGAGGAAATGTACGCCCGCCTCGGCCAGCTGGTGTGCTTCATCGAAGACCGCCGCGTCGACAGTGGGTAGCAGCTCGGCCACACCGCTGTCACGCAAGGCCATGTCTGCGAAGAACAGATGATGGTTGACCACGACGACATCCGCCGCCATTGCATCGCGGCGGGCTTTCACGACATGGCAGCGCTGGAACTGGGGACACTCTGTGCCCAGGCAGTTGTCGCGGGTGGACGTCACTAGCGGAATCACAGGCGAGCGCTCGTCGAGCCCCTCGATCTCGGCGAGGTCGCCGGTCACGGTCGCCTGAGCCCAGGCTTCGATCCTTGCGAGCGTTCGAAGGGCGAAGCGGTCGGGCAGCTGCGCGCTGTGCCGGGCCTGCTCCAGTCGATGAAGGCAAAGATAGCTCGCCCTCCCCTTCAGCAACGCGAGCTTGACCGGCACCGCAAGCGCGTCGCACAGGCGCGGGAGATCGCGCAGGAAGAGCTGGTCCTGCAGGCTCTTCGTCGCGGTGCTGACCAGTGCCCGGCATCCGGACAGCAGCAGCGGCACCAAGTAGCCGAAGGTCTTGCCGACTCCAGTGCCGGCTTCGGCGACGAGCGCGCCTCGTTCCTGCAAGGCCATGGCCACGCTTTCCGCGAGCTGCTGCTGCGCGGTGCGTTCCCGATACGCAGGATCGGCTTCGGAGAGCGGCCCGCCTGCGGCGAACGCCCACGCCACTTGCGCACCGAGGCCGGCATCGGCTGACGAGGAGATGTCGTTCATCGGTATCGGCCGTGCGTCAGGCGGGTTCGGGAGGGTCGAGTTCGGATTCGAGACGGGCAATTTCGTCGCGCAGCCACAGCCGACGCTTCTTCAGTCGGCGCAGCACGAGATCGTCGAGAGGATGTTCGTGGGCAACCCGGTCAATGAGGCTGTCGAGGTCCCCATGCTCCATCCGCAACTCAATGAGCCGCCTTTGCGGGGAATGCAGGTTCTCACCGTCCATCTTCGGCATTCCCGTGAATCGCCGCGGCGCTGCGGACTCCGGGAGAGTTTATATTGCCCGCATGATCACTCCCCAAGGCCATCGCCTGTCCGCCGCCACGGCTCTGCATCGAGGTGACCGCCCCTATCAGCAGGACCAGGTCGAGGTGCTGATACACGAGCGCGTCAAGGGCTGTGTGCTCGGAGTGGTCGCTGACGGCATGGGCGGCAAGAGCGGGGGGCGCAAGGCGGCAGACCAGGTGCTGATGACTGCACGACAGATCTTCGAGGGCTTCGCTCCGTCGAACGACGACCCGGCGGAGACGCTGCGCCAGCTCGTGATGGAAGCCCATCTGATGATCAAGCTGACGGCGATCACGGCGGAAGAGGAGCCTCACAGCACAGTTGCTGCCTTCCTCATTGGCCCCAACCTCACCTGTGACTATGTGCACGCCGGGGACTCCCGCGTGTATCACTTCCGGGGAGCGGACCTCGTCGCCCGGACTTTCGACCATTCCCTGGTGCAAAAGATGGTCGACGAAGGCCAGATCACCGAGGAGGAGGCGCGCAGCCATCCTCAATCCAACCTGCTCACCGGCTGTCTGGGAACACAGGCCGATCCGCCGGTCACCCTTGGCCGGATCGATCGGCTCGAGATCGGTGACACCGTGATGGCCTGCAGCGACGGGCTCTGGCACTACTTCACGGCAAAGGAACTTGGGGCGATTGTGAATGGGCTGTCTCCGAGGGAAGCCGGCGAGATGCTGATCGCCAAGGCCCGGCAGCGCGCCCGCGGCGGTGGTGACAATCTTTCGCTGGCACTCGTGCGGGTCGAACCGCTTCGGTAGAGGTTCGGGCGCACGGGGCGCTGGAAGGCGCTGTTCACTTCAGCGCGCCGCGGCTGAACCGGGCACCTCCGGCGGTACAGGAAGCGGGGCCACCGGCTTTCGCTTTGCGCTGCGTTCCTCCACAGCCTTCCGGTGCTCGGCGGCCTGCTGCTGGCGCCGCTCGTAAGCCGCTTCGTTACCTGCACGCTCCGACTCGCCGATCCCCGCAGGCCGAGGTTCGCGCTCGCGTTTCGCAGCCGCCTTCCGGGAGGCAGCAGAAGCCGGCTGGGGCCGGGCCTGGGGCTGCAACTCAGGCTCGAGCCCTGCAGCCGCGCGCTCCTGCACAGCAGCCTGTTTGCGCTGGATGCGCTCCATCCGCTGGGCGGCGCGCTGCTTGCGCTCGGTGTCGTCCAGCACCCCCTTTTCATGATCCAGCCGCTCGTGGTCGAGGCGGCGCTGCTGGTCCGCCCGTTCAAGGCAAAACGTGACGACGAAGTGTTTGCGGCATTCACGCTCGCGCGCCTGGTAGTCGGCCTGCACCTGCTTGCGTTCGCGAGCGATGCGTGCGCGTTCCGCGGCGAAATCAAGATCGTCTGCATGCACCACTGCGGGGCAGATCGCAAGCAGGACGGCAAGGAGCCAGGGATCAGGTGAGCGAAGTATCGACATCGCGTTTGGCCAGGGCCAGGAATTCGGCCGATTGCATTTCGTGCAGGCGGGACACGGTGCGCGGAAACTCATGCGCCAACGGCCCTTCGGTATACAACTCCTCAGGCGCCACGGCCGCCGACAGGATCAGTTTCACGCGGCGGTCGTACAACACGTCGACGAGCCATGTGAAGCGGCGCGCTTCGGCAGCCAGCCTGGGCGACATCTGAGGCACACCGGACACCAGCACGGTGTGGAACTGCGTGGCCAGTTCGAGGTAGTCGTTCTGCGAGCGCGGGCCGCCGCACAGCGTCTTGAAGTCGAACCACACCACGCCGCCCGCTCGCCTCAATGCACGGATCTCGCGATACTCGATGTGGAGCACAGGATTCTCGTCGCGCGCCTCAGCCAGCCCCTCGAAGGCCTCCTTCATCTCGCGATCGGCGCGCTCGTCGAGCGGGTAGTGGTACATCTGCACATGCTGGAAAGTGCGCTGGCGGTAGTCGGTGCCGTTGTCGACGTTGACCATCTCCAGCCTG
>DASTGE010000331.1:0-5049 GCA_035719405.1 Burkholderiaceae bacterium | reverse complement strand
TGATGTACTTGCCGGCGTTCTTCAGCAGCACGCGCTGCGGCATCACCAGCGGGAACGTCACCGCGACGATGCAGACCGCGACCGCGGCCATCAGGTGGTACGACGGCGTGCCGAGCTTGTTGGTCAGCTTGTAGAGGTAGGTCGCGAGCACGAGATGGCCTTCGGGGTCGCCCAGCACCAGCGGCAGGCCGAAGATCTCGAAGCCGAGGAAGAAGACCAGCACGCCGGAGAACAGCAGCGATGGCGTCACCATCGGCAGGCTCACGTCCTTGGCGACCTCGAAGGGCGATGCGCCCGCCATGCGCGCGGCTTCCTCCACGTCCGAGCCCAGGCTCTTGAGGGCCGAGGACGAGTAAAGGTAGACATGCGGCACGTGGGTGAGGCCGGCGATGATCGCGATGCTGGTCAGCGAGTACACGTTCCACGGCACGTCGCCGAAGAGGTTCTTGAACCACACGGAGTAAAAGCCCACCGGCCCGGCGGCCACGACGTAGCCGAAGGCCAGCACCATCGGCGAGACGAACACCGGGATGAGCAGGACCGGCTCGATCCAGCGCCTGCCGGGCAGGTCGGTGCGTACCATCAGGAAGGCGAGGATGCCGCCCAACGGCACGGCGATGACGGCCATGCCCACGGCGATGATGATCGAGTTCTTCAGTGACGACCAGAAGTCGCTGTCGGCAAAGATGAACTCGAACGCACCCACGCCCATGCTCTTGTTGGCCTGGAAGAACGGCGCGTTCAGAAGACTCTGGTAGAGGATCAAGCCTAGCGGCATGAACACCGCCAGGGCCGTCAACGTGATGACAATGATGCGGGGAAGGGCCGGGCGCAGCCTGCCGGGCGACGCAGTGCGATCCGGGGTGGCACGTTCCCGTTTCGGGGGCGGTGGGGCGGCGACGCCGCCGGAATGCGCGGTGGTCTTCATCGGCGTCCTCCTGCCCTGCCTGTCTTACTTGGCCGCGCCCTTGATCGCGCCCTGCCACTGCTTGATGAACTCGAGCCGCTTGGTCTGGTCGAGCGCGGCCAGAAGATCAGGGCCGACGGGAATCGGCCTCAGGCTGTTGCCGAGCGTTTTCGAAAGCCCCGCCGCCGTCATTTCGCCCGACACGTCGTTGCGGATCGATCCCAGCTCCGCCTGGTTGGCGATCAGCGTCTGCCCGCGCTTGGACAGCACATAGTCGATCCACAGCTTCGCCGCGTTGGGGTTCTTCGCGGTCTTGGAGGCGAACATCACGCGCGACATCACCAGCGTGTAGTCCTTCGGATTCACGATGCCCACGCTCGGATCCTTCTTGGCTCGCAGCATGGCGTAAGACATGAAGATGTTGTAGCCCATCAGGTTCTCGCCCGAACTGATGCGCTCCATCATCGTGCCGGAGCTGGACTGAAAGCGCGGGTTCACCGAGGCGAGCGCCTTGGCGAAGTCCCAGAACTTGGGATTGTTCTTGGCGTCCTGCGTGATAAGCATGAAGCCCACACCGGATTTCTCGATGTCGTAGGTGGTGACCTTGCCCTTGAGCTTGTCGGCCTTCTGAGTGAACACGCGGATCATGTCCTCGTGGCTTTGCGGCACTTCATCGGCCGCGAGCAGGCGCTTGTTGTAGACAATGGAGATGGGCTCGTAGGTGGTGCCGAAGGCTTCGTTCTTCCATACCGCCCATGTCGGCAAGTGCTGGATCTCGGGCGAGGCGTAGCTCATCGCGTTGCCGTCATTCACGAGCTTGACCTGCAGGTCCATTGACGAGCTCCACAGTACGTCGGCGCTGCCGCCGCCTGCCGCTCGTTCGCTGATGAAGCGGTTGTACAGCTCGGTCGAGTTCATGTCGTTGTACTCGATGCTGATGCCGGGGTACAGCGACTTGAAGTCCTCGATGAGGGGACGCGCGGCGGCCGTGTCGGTGGTGCTGTAGACCACGAGCTTGCCTTCCTTCCTGGCCCCGGTAATCACATCGGCGTAATTGGCGGGATAGCCCGCCGGCACCTGCTGAGCCTGGCCGAGCGCGGGTGCCAGGGCGAGGGTGGTCAACGTGGCAAGCGCGGCGGTCTTGCGGATGAGCGTCATCTTGATCTCCTTTCGCATGTGTCGCCCGGTGAACAGGCGGGAGGGGCGAGGGCATGATGCCGAGGGGCAACCCGGATGCCCTCAGGGCAAGCCCGCATCTTGGAGGTGTTCGCCGCGGTCAATCGGGGCGATGAGGGCTGTCAGGGTGCGGTGCGGGGCCGATGACGTGGGAGGCGTGCGGGCGCATGGTCGGCGAGTTGCCGGCTCGTGAATCGCCTGCAGGACGAAACGTTGGCGGGGCCGGACGCGGTCCCGTGGTTCCCGTCAAAAAGGGAGCGGAGAGGCGGCCAGGTTACGTTACCGCCGGGTGACTTGAGTGATCAGGAGAGGGCTGGGGTGAGGAGGGGCAACGCGAAGGCTCGCCGTGGAATGCGGCATCAAATCCCCTCCTGCTTGATGAACGGTCCGATACACCGGTCCTCGTCCTCGGCCTGGCACATTCTGAACCGCCGCCCGTTCGGATCGAGCATGATGAAGTTGGTGCTTTCGTTGCCCACCTGCATCACGTGGCCCATGCAATCGGGCTTGCCGTTGTCCTTGACGATCTTGTCCTGCCAGAGATAGAAGCCCTTGGCGTTGGCCGTCGGGGAAATTGTGACCTCGGATTCCGACGACTGCTCTCCACTGGTCACCTGCATCGTGCCATTGGCACTGATATGGTAGAGCTCAAAACAGCCGACCCGAGGCAGATCGAGCCGCCAGCTTCCGATCAGTGGGTGGTCCGGCGGCAGCTTGGTTCTCTCGTTGCCCTGGGCGATGGCCAAGGCCGGAGTCAGGGCGATGGCAAGCGCGGCAAGCGCAGCGTTCGTTGGAGACATGACGGCTCTCCCGGCGAAGTCGGAGATGGAGCGCCGATTGTGCGTCATGCCCGGCGAAGATGCCCCTGGGATTTCCTCCCGGCCGGGCCGCGCAGGCCCTGCCCTTGCGCATCCTCAAGCAGGCTGCGCGTCGCCCTCTTCCGTTCGCTCGTTCTTCATGTCCGCCATGAACATCGCACGGGCGACCTCGAGCGCACCTCGCCGCTCGTATGCCACCTTCTCGGGGTACGCATGAGCGAAGACCCGCGCAAACCGCGCGCCGACATGCTTTCGCAGGGCGTCCCGAAGCGGATCCTGTGAGACTTTCTCGTCTCCGTCAGCCCGCGCGTCCAATTGCCTTTGCACGCTGTTGAGCCTTTTGCGTGAAAGCGCTTCGGCCGCGAGGTCGTGCGCGACGATGAAGTCGACCTGAAGGTCCTCCCATTCCTTTCGGTACGCGCTGTCGCGGAGGAATTCGGTGCCGAGGAAGCGTTTCGACCGGTTGAGCCGCTGTTCGAGATCTTGCAGCATCTCAAGCCGCGCGGAGTCGACCATCAATGCGTCCGCCTTGACCGCGAGGATCTCGCCAATCAGCGCCTTCTTCGTGCGGTCGGCCTCGGGGTTTTCAGTGGCCGGCGCATTGAATTCATCCATCAGGTGGCGTACTTCTTTCTCTAATGCGGGAACCTTCTGCTGCTCCAGGTAGTGTCGTTCGAATTCGGTGGTACCCAGCATGAACTGCAGCGAGGCGTCGGCCACGCTCTGGGGATGCGACACCATCCTGTTCGCCAGCGCACTCCGGTCTGCAGACGGAATCACCTTTGCCAGCGCCCGGTGCAACCGGAACGTGTACTTGAATTGCCGCAACCCATCGTCCTCCCTGGCGGTCGCGTGCTCGATGATCTCGCGCCGGCAACGTTCGGCGATGTCGCCCTGGTCGTTGATCTTGCTGGTCAGATGTTCGAGGTGCTCCGGCTCGTAGAGGAATGTGGCCGGCAGGCCTGTCGTCATCTCCACGCCTCCCACCGCGTTCAGCCCGCGGTGACGGCTCTTGATCGGCCTGAAGGCAGCGGCACCTGCCGCGCCCATTGCCACGCCCGCCGCGGTCAGACCGAGGGATGTGCCGACCGTGGGGACGGCAAGCGCCAGCCCCGCGATCTGCAGGCCCGCGCTTGCCGCTCCCGCAGCGGCGAGGGCGCTGCGGCCCGCGATTTCATGCTTTCGCGCGTCCATCTCATGGCCGAGCATGACGGTGAGGTGTTGGCGCAGTGAGCTGTCCTGGTCCAGTTCGCCGTTCACCTTCTCCAGCAGGCCTCGCAAGTCCTTCAGTCGTTGCCCGCTCTGTACGGCAGTGGTCACGCCATAGGCGGTGACAAGGGAGCCGTAGGCAGCACCAAGGGCACCTGCGGCCACACTTGCGTGTGCCATTGCGGTCGCACCGCCGGCAATCGAAAGTCCTCCGGCCACGGCCAAACTGGCCGACGTCGGCATGCCCACGAGTGCTTCAGCAACCTGCTGCCTCGCGGCGCGAAGGCGCGCTTCGACGCCCTTCAGGTTGCTGCCAACGACCTCCTGTGCCTGGCCCGAGCCCGACGATGCGAGTTCCTGATGAAGCTCCTTGAGCACGTCGCGATACGCCTTCAACGGCTCGATCAGCTTCTTCAGGCGCCGCATGTCGGTTGAACCGTCCTTCAACTCCCGTATGCCGGCCAGGGTCAGCAGGGCTCCGCCGATCATGCTTCCCGACAACATGCCATGAATCGCAGCGGCGGATCCGTGCACCGAATGCGCGGCTTCCGACATGCCCGCCAGCGTGTCACTAATCCCCGATGTCGCCTTGGCCTCGGCGGTCATCGCCAGGCGGTCAGGCCAGGGCCGGAAGAAGAGCTGCACCGCGCGGTCCAATGCCACCCGGTCGCCCGGCTGGTTGATCACGTCGTCCATTCCCTCGACCCACGCACCGAGTTGCTGCTGGACAGCTTCGAGCAGTTGCTCCCGCGTCGGTTCGCCGTTGCTTTCGGCCGCGACTTCGACTTCCTCAATTTCGCTGAACGTGACGCGTGCAATTTCACCTACATCCTCGACATTGGTGATCGGGTCCGGTCCCTCGTGGGCAACCGGATTCGCCTCGCCCCGCTCGTTGGGGGCGGGTGCGTCGACGCGTGAGGATGGCTGCAAGACGCCGCG
>DASTGE010000330.1:0-6617 GCA_035719405.1 Burkholderiaceae bacterium | reverse complement strand
GATCTTCCGCGAGGCCAATTCGTGGCCCTGCTCGGACCCAACGGCGCCGGCAAGTCCACACTGTTCCAGGTGCTCACCGGCCTCTTCGCGGCCGACGAGGGCGAGGTCGAGGTCGCGGGGCATTCGTTGCGGCGCTCGCCGAGTGCGGCGCTGCGCCACATCGGCGTCGTGTTCCAGCAGATCTCGCTCGACCTCGACCTCAGCGTGCGCCGCAACCTGCTGTTCCAGGCGGACCTTCACGGCCTGCCCAGGCGGATCGCCAACGAGCGAATCGAGGCCCAATGCACGCGGCTGGGCATTGCTGACAGCCTCGATCGCAAGACGCGCGAGTTGTCGGGCGGCAATCGTCGCAAGGTCGAACTCGCGCGCGCGGCACTGCATCGGCCGGTCCTGATGCTCATGGACGAGGCGACAGTCGGGCTCGATCCGAAGTCGCGACGCGACCTGCTTTCCACACTGCATGACGACGTGCGCGAGCGCGCTGTGACGGTGTTGTGGGCCACGCACTGGGTCGAGGAAGCCGAGGACGCGCAGCGCGTGCTGGTGCTGCACAAGGGGCAGCTGCTGGCCGATGGCACGCCGGGCGAAGTGACACAGATGCTCGGGGCTGACACGCTGGAGGCGGGCTTCATCGCCAGAACGTCCTGATCGATCCGCCAACCGCTCTGGAACAAGGGGACAGGATCCTATGAACCGCCTGCAGCAGGCTCTCGTATTCGCGCTCGTCGCGTGGGCCGCCGCTGGTGCCGCCGTCGCGCAAGGCACGGCCTATGTCTCCAGCGAAAAGGACAGCGCCCTCACGATGATCGACACCGCGACGCTCACCGTCAAAGGCGTGGTGCCGACCTGCAAGCGGGCGCGCCACGTGCAGATCATGCCCGACCGCAAGCTGATGGTTGCCTGCACCGACTCCAACCAGGCCGACATCATCGACCCCGCCACCGGGAAGTCGGTCCGACGCATTCCGATGGGCAACGAGCCGGAAGCCTTCGACGTCTCGCCCGACGGCAAGACGCTGTACGTCTCCAACGAAGACGAGGGCGAGTTGAGTTTTGTCGATGCTGCGACCGGCAGGCAACTGCGTGGCGTCAAGGTGGGCAAGGAGCCGGAAGGCGTCAAGGTCAGTGCCGATGGAAAGACAGTGTTCGTGACCTCCGAGGTGGCGAACATGGTGCACGCGATCGACACCGCAAGCGGGAAGGTGATCAAGAACATCGCAGTCGGCAAGCGGCCCCGGCGCATTGCGATCACGCCCGACGGCAAGGAGCTGTGGGTCACCGACGAACTCGACGCGAGCGTCACGATCGTGTCGCTGCCGGATCTCTCGATTGCCGGCAACTTGAAGTTCGAGGTCAAGGGCGTGAGATCCGAGGACATCACGCCGGTCGGCATTCAGATGTCACCCGACGGCAAGCGGGCCTTCGTTGCGCTTGGTCGCGCCAATCATGTGGCATTCATCGACGTGCCATCACGCAAAGTCACCAACCTCGTGCTCGTGGGCAAGCGGGCATGGAACGTCACGCTGGAGAAGGGCGCCGCGCGGCTGTGGGTCGTGAACGGACTGAGCGACGACGTGACGGTGGTCGACGTGGCGCAAGCCAAGGCGATCAAGAGCATTCCGGTCGGCCGGGTGCCCTACGGAGTGGCGATCGTCGAATGAAGCGCCCACTGCTCGCACTTGCCGCCGGCTTGCCATGTGCGGCCCTGGTGGCGCACGCGACCACGCTCAAGGCCACGCTGATCGCCCCCGCCGACGACCCGCGCCTGGAGCGCACCCGCCTCGAACAGGCGTACCTTGGCCACACGGGCGGCCCGCTCATCGACGCGGTGCAACTCGCCATCGAAGACGCGCGCTTCGAGCTGGAAGCGGCTGGCGCGTCGGTGGTGGTGAACATCGCCAACGCCGATTCGCCCGCGGCCGCGCGCGCCGCAGCGCAGGCCGCCGAGAAGGCTGGCTCGACGATCCTGCTGACCGACCTGCCCACCGATTCAACCCTTGCGGTGGCCGACGCGGTGAAGCTGCCGGTGCTCAATCTGAGCGACCGCGCCGACCGTCTTCGGCAACAGGACTGCCGCGCGCAGCTCTATCACCTCATCCCGAGCGAACGCATGCGCAGCGATGCGCTTGCCCAGACCCTGGTGTTACGCAAGTGGACCAAGGTGCTGCTGCTGACCGGCCCGAGCGCTGCCGATCAGCAGCGTGCGGCGACCGCACAGTCCTCGATGAAGCGCTACGGCCTTCAGGTGGTGGGAGCCAAGCCCTTCAAGCTGTCGGCCGACCCGCGTGAACGCGAACTCGCCAACCCGCTGTTGCTTACCGCGGGCAGCAATTACGACGTGGTGTGGGTCATCGACAGCGACGGTGAATTCGCGCGCTCGCTGCCGTATCGCACGGTGCTGCCACGTCCGGTGGTCGGCGACGGTGGCCTCATGGCGGTCGCCTGGCACGTGCACTTCGAGCGCTATGGCGCGCCGCAGGTCTCGCGCCGCTTCGCCAAGACCGTGAAGCGGCCGATGACCGCACAGGACTGGGCGGCATGGCTCGCGGGCAAGGCCCTTGCTGCCGCCATCCTGTCGTCACCCAAGGGACAACCCTCGGCCTGGTCCCAGTCATTGAACAAACTGCAGCTCGACGGCTCCAAGGGCACGACGCTCACCTTCCGCCCCTGGGACGGCCAGCTTCGCCAGCCCCTGCTGCTCACCGATGGGCAGGCAGTGATTTCCCAGGCCCCGGTCGAAGGATTGCTGCACCCGACCAATGTGCTCGACACCCTCGGTGCCGATGCGCCGGAGAAGTTATGCAAGACCGCACGTTGAACACGACGGCCGTGGCAGCCGCGGCGGACGACGAGGCCGCGCGTCGCGGCGTGCTGCATGCGCTTCAGGCGCTGCGAGCGATCGCGTTGCGCGAGCTGATGAAGTTCTCGCAGCAGACCGGGCGGCTCGTCTCGGCGCTCGTTCGTCCGCTGCTGTGGCTCGCCGTGTTTGCTGCGGGTTTCCGCAACGTGTTCGGCGTGGCCATCGTCGAGCCTTACGACACCTACATCCCTTACGACATCTACATTGCGCCAGGCCTGATCGGCATGGTGCTGCTGTTCAACGGCATGCAGTCGTCGCTGGCCATGGTGTATGACCGCGAGATGGGCCTGATGCGACTGTTGTTGACGGCGCCGCTGCCGCGCTCATGGCTGCTCTTTTGCAAGCTGTGCGCAACGGCGTTGTTGTCGGTGTTGCAGGCGCTGGCCTTCGTGCTGGTCGCCTGGGTGCTCGGCACGCAGCTTCCGGTTCTGACCGCGTCAGCGCTGCATGCGCTGCTCGCCCTGGTGTGCGGGGCGCTGATGCTCGGTGCGCTGGGGCTGTTTCTGTCGGTGCACATCAAGCAGCTGGAGAACTTCGCCGGGACGATGAACTTCGTCATCTTTCCGATGTACTTCCTGTCGACGGCGCTGTATCCGCTTTGGAAATTGCAGGAGTCGGGCGCGGAGTGGGTGTACCAGATCGCGCGCATCAATCCGTTCACACACGCTGTCGAGTGGATCCGATTTGCGTTGTACGGCAAGGATCCAGGGATCGCGCCGTGGGTGGTGCTGGGTTGCCTGGTGGTCTTCTTCGGACTCGCATGCTGGGGGTATGACCCGCAGCGCGGATTCGGTGGGTTGACGAAGCGGGGTGGGTGAGATGTCGATGTCCCGCCGGCAATGGGTGATTGACCTCGCCGCTCTTACTGTCGGGGCACCGTTCGCACGTGCCCGCGCCGAAACCTTCCCGTCGCATGTCATCACTCTCTGGGTGCCCTGGGCCGCGGGCGGGGCAACCGACATCTCGTTGCGCGTACTCGCCGAGCTGGCATCGCGTCATCTTGGCCAACGCGTCATCACCGAGAACCGCGCCGGGGCAGGCGGAACGCTCGCGATGCCGATCCTGCAGCAGGCGGAACCTGACGGCTACACCATCGCACAGCTTCCGCAGCCGATCTTCCACGCCTACTTCACTCAGAAGGTCACCTGGCATCCGATCAACGACGTGACTCCGATCATCCAGGTTTCAGGCGTCACGTTCGGACTGCTCGTCGAACCCGGCAGTCCCTTCAAGACATTCGACGATCTGATCGCCTTCGCCAGAGCGAGGCCCGGGGAGCTGTCGATCGCGACCAACGGCGTCGGCACCTCGCCTCACCTCGCATTGGAAGAGATCTTCACCTCGCGCGGCTTGAGCTACATCCATGTGCCTTACAAGGGCGTGTCCGAACAGGTCAATGCGGTGGCGGCCGGGCAGGTGATGGCAGGCGTCAGCTCCACCGGCTTCGGGCCGGCCGTCGATGCGGGCAAGCTGCGTCTGCTGGCAGTATTCTCCGCACGGCGCTCGCGGCGCTGGCCCGATGTGCCCACACTCAAGGACCTGGGGTACGACATCGTCGCCCAGTCGCCGTTCGGTATCGGAGGTCCGCGAGGGATGCCCGAGAACATCGTGTCGATCTTGCACGACTGCTTCAGGAAGGCAGTGTCCGACCCGATCTTCGGGCAGGAGCTTGCCAAGTACGACCAGGAGGTCGACTACCTCGGCCCTGCCGAGTATGCGCAGTCGCGACGGGCGTTGTTCGCCAAGGAGCGGGCTTACGTGGAGAAGCTGAAGCTGGCGCGCGACGGGGCGCGTTGACGAGGGCTGCGCCGTCTGCTGTCGGGGCGGCGGGTGCGTGCGACAGGCCGCAGCTTCCGCGTCCGCGGTGATGCTTTCGCGTTTCTCCACGGCACTGCGACGAGTCTCGATACACTCGCGCGCGGCCAAGTCTGGCCGGCCTCGCACTGCCCGTCCTCCTGATCCCCATGCCGCGCACCAAGACCCTGCGTCCGACTTCCACAAGCTACCTGCTGCCCGGCATGGGCCAAACCCACGCTCATTCGGGAAAGCCTTCGAGCGCCAAGCAAAGCCATCGCAAGCTCCAGGGGCTCGATCCGCTCGTGGCGCGACAGGAGGCTTTGTCCGCCCAGGTCGACGTGACGGCCAGGGTACGTTCGATGGGCGCGCAGGAGGCGAGCGTTCCGGCGCGGCCGCCACGGCGATCGATCAAGCAGCTGGGGCGGGGACTTGTCCGAGGCGTGGCAAAGGCGATGGGACTGGCTCGCGGCGAGCCGAAGCCTCAAGTGGAACTCTTGCGGCATGTGGGGACGTCTGCAAGAGCAGGCGAGCAGGAGCCGCTCCCCTTGCGTTCGCTGGCGACCTCCCTTGTGCAGACCATGGCGGCGGAGGAAGCGGCGCAGGGTGCTCGCATCGGACTGACCGAGGCGCGATCGGTCGATGCGATCGCCGGCGCGCAGGTCGATCAGAAGCAGGCGGACGTCGAGCTTGCCGCCCGCAGGTACGTTCACTCCTCGCAGCGCTTGCAGAAGCTGGAGCAGGAGGTCGGAGTCGCCGCGGTGCTTGCGGCGACACGCGATTCAATCGAGCCGACGGCCCGCTCCCTCGCCGCCACCCGCAGCCTGATCGAACGCATTAAGGTCAGGAGGGAGGAGACATCGGCGGCACTGATCGCGCTCGAGGCCCTCGAGCCCCCGGAAAGGCAATGGGAGCAAGGCGCGAGCTCGACAGCCGCTGCGGCCCGGTCGACGGGGTCGGCCCGCGCCAGGGTCTCGCTTCGGGATCTCCTGGACGCGGAGGAGGAGCCCGAGACCTTCGCAACCTCGATCCCGTCATTGCAGCGGCCGGTCGACCACATCTGCGCATCGTTGCATTCGCTTTTGCATGCGGAAAGCCAGCAGGAGCTGAAGGATCTGGATGCCAGGATTGAGAGTCTGCGGGAGCTGGAGGCACAGCAGGACGCGCTGCTCGGTAAGAGGCAGGCCAGGAGTCGCGAGCTCGAAGACCGGCAAAGCCGACTTCAGGATGAGTTGGCGCAAGCGCGGCGGTCCGATCTTCTTGCACAGCAGCTTTGGGGGCACGACGAAGCAGTGGCATCATTGAAGGCCGTGCGCTCGGAGCTGCAGCCCGTGATCGAACGGCGCACGGCTGCCCTCGACAACGCCACACAGGCGTCAGCCGATGCGCGTGAAGCTTACGCCCGGCAATGCGACACGCACATCGCCCAGGTGCTCGACGGGCTCTCAACGTTCGATGGCCCCGAGGAAGTGGAGCCTTTGCGCGAGGCGCTGCGACGATGGGCTGATGGACTCAAGGACCGCACCTGCGTCTTCGGCTCCGAGGCGGTGCCCGCCGCCCTCGTGCTCGATATCACCGTGCAGGCTCTGAGTGTGGCCAGCGACGGGAAGGCAGCCGAGGCGCTGCAGGCGGTCAAGGGGCTGAGTGAATTGAGCCTTCATGACGTCGTGCCGATGCCGCAGGCGCATGAGGCCACGGCGCCCTCTACGCCGTGCGATGCGGCCGGACGCCTTGCCAGATCGCTCGCCGCCGTTCCTCGCGGTATGCAGGTCCTGACACTTCTCCTGGCACCCGGTCCGGCGCCGGACAAGCGCCGGATGGAAGCAACCCGGCTGTACTTTCATGCGGACGATCTGATGGCCGGCGCTGCGCCCGAAGACGAGAACCTGCGCCGCTGGCTTGGCGGCGCGCGACGGGCGGCGGCACGGGCAGTCCATGCAAGCGAGCCCGCTCTCGCGCTGGAC
>DASTGE010000329.1:0-3573 GCA_035719405.1 Burkholderiaceae bacterium | reverse complement strand
TGGGATGATATCCACCAACGACTTCTATCGGCATCTTGAGCGGGAGCTGCAGGGCATCCGCGATGCCGGCCTGTACAAGAACGAGCGCATCCTGGTGACGCCCCAAGGCGCGGTCGTGCGGACGGCCGACGGCCGCGAAGTCATCAACCTGTGTGCCAACAACTACCTCGGCCTGTCGTCGCATCCGAAGGTCATCGAAGCGGCGCACGAGGCCCTGCGCACGCATGGCTATGGGCTGTCTTCAGTGCGCTTCATCTGCGGCACGCAAGACCTGCACAAGCAGCTAGAAGCCCGCATCGCACGCTTCCTCGGCATGGAAGACAGCATCCTCTATGCGGCCGCATTCGATGCGAACGGCGGCCTGTTCGAACCGCTGCTCGGCGAGAGTGATGCCGTGATCAGCGACGCGTTGAACCATGCGTCGATCATCGATGGCATCCGTCTGTGCAAGGCCCGTCGCTATCGCTATGAGCACAACGATATGGCCGACCTCGAGCGCTGCCTTGAGAAGGCCACGGCCGAGGGCGCCCGGTTCAAACTCGTATTCACCGACGGCGCCTTCTCGATGGACGGCACCATCGCCCAGCTCGATCGGATGCGCGAGCTGTGCGACCAGTACGGTGCCCTGCTGGGGATCGACGAGTGCCATGCGACGGGCTTTCTTGGCAAGACCGGGCGCGGCACTCATGAGTACCGTGGTGTCTACGGTCGAGTCGACATCATCACCGGCACGCTCGGCAAGGCCCTCGGCGGCGCGTCGGGTGGTTTCACCGCCGCGCGGCGGGAGGTCATTGAACTGCTGCGGCAGCGCTCGCGGCCGTATCTGTTCTCGAACACGGTCGCGCCCGTGATCGTGGGCGCCTCGCTCGCCGTGTTCGACCTCCTCGAAAGTTCCACCGCCCTGCGCGACAAGCTCGCAGACAACACCCGCTTCTTTCGCCGCGCCATCACCGACGCCGGCTTCGACATCAAGCCTGGCGAGCATCCGATCGTTCCGATCATGGTGTACGACGCGGTCAAGGCCCAGGCCTTGAGCCAGCGCCTGCTCGAACTCGGTGTCTACGTGGTCGGCTTCTTCTTCCCGGTCGTGCCCAAGGGCCAGGCTCGTATTCGTGTCCAGATGAGCGCGGTTCACGAACGCGAGCACCTGCAGCGCGCAGTGGATGCGTTTTCACAGGCGGGGCGAGAGCTCGGGTTGGTGCGATGAAGCTTCGCGTTCTCATCATCGGTGCCAACGGGCAGATCGGCACCGAGCTGGCTCAGGAGATGGTGGCGCGCTACGGCGCACAGGCCGTGGTGACGAGTGACCTCGCGCCCGTCGGCCGAGTGCCGGGCATCGCGCACGAAGCGCTTGACGTGACCGATGCCGCGGCACTGTCGACCGTCGTCAAGCGCCACTCGATCACGCAGATCGTTCACCTTGCAGCGGCCTTGTCTGCTACGGGCGAGAAGCATCCCCAATGGGCCTGGAACCTCAACATGGTGGGGTTGCTGAACGTGCTCGAACTGGCGCGGCATTCGAAGTCGCAGATCGAGCGCGTGTTCTGGCCGAGTTCCATCGCCGCCTTCGGCCCGCGCACTCCCCGCGAGCAGACGCCGCAGGACACGGTGATGGACCCCACCACTGTCTACGGCATCTCGAAGCTTGCCGGCGAGCGGTGGTGTGCGTGGTATCACGCCAATCATGGCGTGGACGTGCGAAGCCTTCGCTATCCGGGCCTCATCAGCTGGAAGACGCCTCCAGGTGGCGGCACCACCGACTATGCGGTCGAGATCTTCCATGCCGCATTGAAGGAAGGGCGCTACACCTGCTTCCTCGAAGCGACGCAGTCACTGCCGATGATGTACATGCCCGATGCGTTGCGTGCGACCGTGGAGTTGCTGGAGGCCGACCCTTCGCAAATTCGGGAGCGTGGCTCTTACAACGTGGCGGCCATCAGCTTCACGCCCAATGAGATCGCCGCCGCCATCAGGCGCCGCATCCCTGCCTTCACGCTTCACTGTGAGCCTGATTTCCGCCAGGAGATCGCGGCAAGCTGGCCGTGCTCCATCGATGACAGCGTGGCCCGACGTGACTGGGGCTGGCAGCCCCGCTTCGACCTGAACGCCATGGTCGACGACATGCTCGACAACGTGCATGGGGCTGGGGTGTTGCTCCCCACCCAGGCTCCTAGCGACGCGAAAGAGTAAAGGCAACGCTGAAATCCGGCGCCGATGGTTCCGGCTTATACAGCCGCCTGCAATGCCTGCAGCACCCCGTCCGGCTGCTCCTGCATCAGTGCGTGGCCACATGGCAGCATTACCACCTCTGCCTTCAAGGCCTGCGCGATCTCGCGGGCGGCCTTCGGCTGCGTCATCTGGTCGCGTTCACCCAGCACGAGGGTGACTGGACACGAGACGCGGGAAGCGGCCTGCATTGCGCCGGCATAACGATCGCACGCCGCGAAGTCGTGGGCAAACAGGTTGAGCGCCGCCTGCCCCTGCTGCATGCGCCGCATCAACGCCCGGTTCGCACCGTGCAGCCATGATCCCGGACCGGGATACGAGGGCTTCGCGGCCATGGTCGACAGCGAGAAGGCATTGACCATGTCGATTGCCTTCACCGGCTGCGCGGTCGCGGTCTCCAGCAGTGCGGAAGAAACCTTCATCGGCCACGCGGTGGCGACCATTGCCAGCTTGCTGACACGGTCGGGCGCGCGGCTCGCCGCTTCCAGTCCGATCATTGAACCCATGCTGTGGCCGATAAGCGCTGCGTGAGCGACACCGGCCGCATCGAGCAGCGCCAGTATCCAGTCGGCCATTGCCTCGACACTGGCCAACGGCACTCCGTCGCTGCGTCCATGACCAGGCAGGTCGACCGCGAGCACGCCACGGCCGTGATGCGCGAACCAACGTGCCAGCAAGGTCCACACGCTGTGGTCATTGAGCGCCCCGTGGATGAACACGACGCAGGGCAGCGCAGGATCGAAGGGCTTCCCCCCGGTGTAGGCGTAGGCCGTGCGGCCGTCGACCTCCAGCTTCACGACACGCGCTCCGCGGCCTTCAGCGCACGCTTCAGGTCGTCGATGAGATCGTCCGGGTCTTCGAGACCGACCGACAGCCGTATCGTGCCCGGCGTGATCCCCGCTTGTGCCAACGCTGCGTCGTCCATGCGGAAGTGGGTGGTCGAGGCCGGATGGATCACCAGCGACCGGCAGTCGCCGACATTGGCCAGGTGCGAGAACAGCCTCAGCGCCTCGATGAACGTGCGGCCCTTCTCGCGCGTGCCCCTCAGGTCGAACGAGAACACCGAGCCGCATCCGCGCGGCAGGAGTGTCTTTGCCAATGCGTGATCTGGATGCGATTCGAGCTCGGGGTACGCGACGCAGGCGACCAGCGGATGCGATGCAAGGAATTGAACGACCTTGCGCGTATTGGCCATGTGCCGTTCCATCCGAAGCGGCAGCGTCTCGATGCCCTGGAGGATGAGCCACGCCGTGTGCGGGCTCATGCACGCTCCGAAGTCGCGCAGACCTTCGCGCCGCGCGCGGAGCAGGAACGCGCCCACCGTGCTCTCCTCGGTAAACACCATGC
>DASTGE010000328.1:0-2920 GCA_035719405.1 Burkholderiaceae bacterium | reverse complement strand
GAACTTCAGAATCACGCTCACCACCGCCCCGTGCCGGATCCAGGCCAAGGCCGGCGGTTTGTCGTCGGCGGTAAGAACGGTCGAAGGTACGCCCCGTAGCTGCAGAACCGGAGACGGAGAAGAGGAAGACGGTCGCGATGGAGGTCGCGATTGACCGCAGATAGCTGAAGCGAGCCGTTCGCGGGGCAAGCAGGCGCCCTGGTAATTTCGCCCTGATCGGGGCGAGACGGCTGCAGCAGACGACGAAAGTGTTGGCACCTCGCGCACGATCATGCGCGAGGTGCTCGCGCTTGGGGAGCTACCCAGCTGCTCACCGGGGATGCGCGCTGATGCGCTTTCGTTGTGATGTGTCATGGATGTCCGCGAAAGGCTGCGGCAATTCAGCACCGGAAGCCGCTTGTCTCTTTCGAGTCCATCGCCTGGGCTACCATGCCTGTCATGGAGCAGATCGACGACGCAAGCGTGTTCGCCGACGCCACGCGTGCCGGCTGGTTCATGTTGGGCGCGGGCGGCAACATGGGGTGGATCGACCCCGACAACCTCGCGAGCCAGGCGTCGTCGCCTGCAACCACCCGTTGATCGGAAGCCGACAGCTCGGCCTGCCGGGCGCGACGCGACGATGAGCGACTCCCCGTCGGCCCGTGCTGGCGATTCCCGGCCAAGCAAGCTCGCGCGCTGGCTTCCGTTCCTCGCCTGGCCGCGCGTCACTCCGACATCGCTGCGGGCCGACCTCGTGGCCGGCATTACCGTCTCGCTCGTCGCCATTCCGCAATCGCTCGCCTACGCCCAGCTTTCCGGCGTGCCGCCGATCTACGGCTTGTATGCCGCGTTCATTCCCTCGATCGTCGGAGCGCTTTTCGGTTCTTCGGCGATCCTCGCGACCGGGCCGGTGGCGATGACATCCCTCCTCACCGCGGCGAGTGTCGGGGTCCTCGTCGCGCCCGCGACCGATACGTTCTATGCCTATGTGACCATGCTGGCGCTCCTGTCAGGACTTTTCCAGCTGGGCTTCGGCCTCGCACGCGTTGGCGTGCTTCTGAGTCTCGTGTCTCAACCGGTATTGATGGGGTTCATCAACGCGGCGGCCCTGATCATCGCGTTGTCGCAGCTGCCGGCGCTGATGGGCATCCCCGTCCGCCAGTCGCGCCACCTGCTGCTCGACACCTGGAACGTCGTGTCCCGCCCGGACCTGCTGCACGAGATGTCGCTCGCTTTCGGGCTCGCCGCCATCGTTCTGCTGCTATTGTTCGGCCGGTTCGCCCCGCGGTGGCCCGGCGTACTGATCACCGTCGCGCTTGCAACCTGGGTAAGCCATGCCGCAGGTTTCGCCGGTCACGGCGGCCGGATCGTGGGGGAAATTCCGTCGGGCCTGCCTTCGCTTGCCGTGCCTGCGCTCGACTGGGCCGCGATCCGTTCGCTCCTGCCCGCCGCGTTCGTAGTGGCGCTGATCAGCTTCATGGAGGCGATGTCGAGTTGCAAGGTCATCGCGATTCGCCGACGGACACGGTGGGACGAGAACCAGGAGCTGATCGGGCAGGGCCTCGCGAAGATCGCGGCGGCGATGTGCCAGTCGATGCCGGTGAGCGGTTCGTTTTCGCGCTCGGCCCTGAACCTCGCCGCGGGCGCCGTGTCGGGACTTTCGTCGGTCTTCGCGGCGGCCTCGGTCGTCACGACCCTCCTGTTCTTCACGTCCTACCTGTACGACCTGCCCAAGCCCGTGCTCGCGGCGATGATCATGCTGGCGGTGCTGAACCTGATCGACGTGCGAGCGATGCGGCAGGCCTGGCGCGCAAGCCGCGACGACGGGCTGGCCGCGAGCATCACGTTCGTCGCGACGCTCGCGTTCGCACCCAACATCCAGATCGGCATCCTTACCGGCATCCTCCTGTCGTTGGCTGCGTTCCTTTACAGGCGGATGCGACCGCGGATCGCGCTGGTCAGCCTGCATGCGGACGGGACTCTGCGCGATGCCGAGCGCCTCGACCTGCCGCCCCTCCACGCGCGAATCGGCGCCTTGCGGTTCGACGCGTCGCTGTACTTCGCCAATGCCGCCTATTTCGAGGAGGCGGTGCTGCGGCTGCAGCGCGACCGCCCCGACGTTGCCTTCATCCTCGTGGCGGCGCACAGCATCAACGACATCGACGCAACGGGCGTCGAGATATTGCGAAACCTGGCGCAGCGGCTGCGCCAGAGCGGAGTCACACTGGTGCTGAGCGGCGTCAAACGCCAGGTGCTGGACGTGCTGGAGCGGACGGGCGCGGTCGACGTCCTGGGTCGGGAGAACCTCTATGGCAACGACCAGGCCGCCATCACCGACCTGCACGCTCGCCTCGGGCCGGCCGAAGTCGCCGCGCACTGAGCTGCGATCGTGGCGAGCTACGACGATGACCGCCGCAAACGCAAACGCCCAACCGGTTTTCGGTTGGGCGTTTGTCTTCAAAGGGCCCTGGCGATGACCTACTTTCTCACGGGCAATCCGCAATATCATCGGCGCGGCGTCGTTTCACGGTCCTGTTCGGGATGGGAAGGAGTGGGGCCAACGCGCTATGGTCGCCAGGAATTCTGGAATGAAGGTAGCTCTTGCACTGAGCTGTGTATTGCATCGTGTGTGATTGGGTCCCGGCCTGCGCCGGGATGACGATCACGCACTTCTGATGCGCAAGGTTATAGAGTCAAGCCGCACGGGCAATTAGTACCGGTTAGCTCAAGGCATTACTGCCCTTACACACCCGGCCTATCAACGTCCTGGTCTCGGACGACCCTTCAGGGGAGTCAAGCTCCCGGGAGATCTCATCTTCAGGCAAGTTTCCCGCTTAGATGCTTTCAGCGGTTATCTCTTCCGTATATAGCTACCCGGCAATGCGACTGGCGTCACAACCGGTACACCAGGGATACGTCCACTCCGGTCCTCTCGTACTAG
>DASTGE010000327.1:0-4447 GCA_035719405.1 Burkholderiaceae bacterium | reverse complement strand
AGCATGTAGCCGAAGAAGCTTGGCATGCCGATGCCCCTGTGCTCGGCGATGGCTTTGACCATGAAGTTGGGCGCATTCCCGATGTAGCTGTTCGCGCCCATGAAGACCGAGCCGCAGGAAACGGCTGCGAGCGTGCTTGCGAGGGTGGTCATGAGCTGGTCGGGATTGCCACCCGCGAGGTTGAAGAAGACAAGGTAGGTGGGCGCGTTGTCCAGGAACGACGACAACACGCCGCTGAACCAGAAGTAGGCCCAAGGCTGCGGATCGCCATTGGAAGCGGTGACCGCGAGAGCGACCGGCGCGAAGGCCCCGGCCGTTCCGGCCTTGAGCATCGCGAGGACCGGCGCCATGGTGATGAAGATGCCAAGAAAGAGCTTGGCCACTTCCTGCATCGGCGCCCATGAGAACTCGTTGTCGAGCCTCACTTTCGCAGGCGTGACCGCCATCGAGACAATGGCGACGCCGAGAAGGACTGCGTCGCGCAGCAGGCCCGGGAGCCCGATCTGCATGCCCATGACCTTGAAAGCGATGCCGGGCTTCCACAAGCCGCTGGCGAGAACGGCGGTGACGCTCACCGCGAGCAGGAGCAGATTGACCTTGCCATCGATGCCGTAGCTCGGCGTGTCGGGCGTCGGATCGGGCTTGCGCACCTCTTCCCCACGATAGTGCCAGTGGTCGATCGCGTAGAAGATCGCAAGCAGCGCACCGCACAGGAACAGCGTCTGCCCAAACAGATGACGCGCGGTCCAGAAAAAGTCGACACCCTGAAGGAAGCCGAGGAACAGCGGCGGGTCCCCGAGCGGCGTGAGCGCGCCCGCCGCGTTGGAGACGATGAAAATGAAGAAGATGATGACGTGCGTGGCGGTGCGTCGATGGTCGTTGGCACGGATCAGCGGCCGGATCATCAGCATAGAGGCACCCGTGGTTCCCATGACGCTAGCCAGCGCTGCACCGACTGCGATGAGCCGCACGTTCGTGCCTGGACTGCCATGCAGGTTTCCTCGTATGTAGATGCCGCCCGCCACCGCGAACAGCGCGACCAGCAGGATGATGAACGGCAGGTACTCCGCAATCAGCGCATGCGCCACCACATGCAAGGCCGCCGATGCGCCGTTCTGGAGGGCGAAAGGCAACACGAATGCCATTGCCCATCCGATGGCGATCTTCCCGTAATGCGCGTGCCAGAGCATCGGCGCGAGCAGCGGCAGCAGCGCAATGCCGAGCAGCATTCCGGCAAAGGGCATGGCCCACCACGCCGAAAGGCGTGATCCATCCATCGCCTCCGCATGGGAGGCGATCGGCGCGGCCAGCAGGACCAGCATGAGGATCGGGCGAACGACAAGGCTTGGGCGCATCAGCTTCGAACTGGTGTGCTCAGCCGCATCCGCAAGATTGCAATTCGATGACATCAACCGACGAGCAGCGGCTTCAATGCCGCGGCGAGCGCATCAGGCAGCGGTACAGGACGTCGCGTTGCGCGGTCCACATAGACATGCACAAAGTTCCCGCCCGCCGCGCTCTGCAATGCACCTTCAGCGAACAAGCCGATCTCATAGCACACGCTGGATCTCCCGAGCCGGGCCACGCGCAACCCAGCCTCGATCGTCTGCGGGAACGCCAGCGGCTGGAAGTAGTTGCAACGCGTCTGAACCACCAGCCCGATCACGTCGCTGTGCTCGATGTCGAGGGCGCCGGCGTCGATCAGGTAACCGTTGACCGCCGTGTCGAAGAAGCTGTAGTAGATAACGTTGTTGACGTGGCCGTAGACATCGTTGTCCATCCAGCGCGTGGTGATGGGGCGAAAGCTGAAGTAGGCGCTGCGCCGCTCCGGGCCCGGACGCGGCTCGCCATTCTGTGAAGAGGTCATGCGCCTATTCTTCCACCTGCCGGACTTTTGACTGCCCGACTTCGACCTGCCAGCTGCGCCAGGTCTGCCACGCCTCCTCCAGGGTGCGGGCCTGCAGGGCGACTGTGTCCTCGATGACCTTCCCGTAGCCTCCGGCCATCGTGACGGCCACCGGAATGTGGCGGCGCCTCAGTGCGTCGAAGACCCGGCGGTCACGCTCGGCGATGCCGGCGGCGGTCAGTTTCAGGCGGCCGAGGCGATCGCCTTCATGCGGGTCGGCGCCAGCCAGGTAGAAGGCGAGCCCAGGCGGCGCATCGCGGTGGCGGCGCCACATATCGTCCAAGGCAGTCTCGAGCGCTTCAAGATAAGGCAGGTCGGTGCAGCCATCGGGCAAGTCGACGTCGAGATCGCTCGCCTCCTTGCGAAACGGGAAATTCTTCGCCCCGTGCAGCGACAGGGTGAAGACCGTCGGGTCGTCGCGGAAGATGGATGCGGTGCCGTTGCCCTGGTGAACATCGAGGTCGATGACCGCCACACGCAAAAGGCGACGGTGCTGCCGGTTCCATTCGGCTTGCATCAGCCGGGCCGCAACAGCCACATCGTTGAAGACACAGTAGCCGGAGCCCCGGTCGGCGCTCGCGTGATGCGTGCCGCCCGCAAGGTTGGCCGCCACCCCCTCCTGGAGCGCCGCGCGGCTTGCCAGAATCGTCGCGCCCACCGAGCGGCGTGCGCGCTCTGCCATGGCCTGTGACCACGGAAAGCCGATTTCCCGTTGTTGCGCCTGCGAGAGCCACCCTTGCAGCACGGCGCTCACATACTCCGGGGTATGGGCCAGCGCCAACTCCCCTTCGCTAGCCGGCAAGGCTTCGTGAAGCTCGATCTGTGAAAGCTCGCGCACCACGCGGTCGCGCAGGAGACGGTACTTCGGCATCGGGAACCGGTGCCCCGCGGGCAACGGCAGCACGAAGTGGTCAGCGTAGAAAGCCTTCATCGTGAATTCGTCAGAGCGGGCGCTTCGCGGGTTACGATTGTCTTTGCTGCAGCGCAACAAAAAGAGCTTGCAATGTCATCGCCGGCCCTTATACTTTGATGCATGCTGCAGCGCAGCAAACAAAGCCCCCCCACCACCACCTTGGAGTTCTCATGCTGACCGCAGAACAACTGATCGCCACCCAGAAAGCCAATGTCGAAACCCTGTTCGGCCTGACCAACAAGGCCTTTGAAGGCGTCGAGAAGATCGTCGAACTGAACCTGCAGGTCGCAAAGAGCTCGTTGGCCGAAGCCCAGGAAAACGCCAACGCCGCTCTGTCGGCCAAGGATGCTCAAGAGCTGCTCAGCCTGCAAGCCGGCCTGCTGCAACCCCTGGCCGAGAAGGCCGCCGCTTACAGCCGTCAGGTGTACGACATCGCCGCCTCCACCAACGCCGAAGTGGCGAAGGTCGCGGAAGCCAAGCTGTCCGAAGCCCAAGGCAAGTTCATGTCGGTCGTCGACAGCGCCGTGAAGAATGCGCCCGCCGGCAGCGAGAACGCGGTCGCGCTGGTGAAGTCCGCCCTGGCCGCTGCCAACAACGCTTATGACAGCGTGCAGAAGGCTGCCAAGCAAGCTGCTGACGTCGCCGAAGCGAACTTTCAGGCAATGACCAGCACGGCTGTGAAGGCCACGCAGGCTGCTGCCGCCGTCAAGGTCAAGCGCCCTGCCGCCGCCGTCTGAAGATCGGCAAAAGGCTCTTGAATGGTCAAGGGTGAGCTGCATATCCATCATGACCCATGACCGTTTGCCACCCAGGCGGCAAGGGATTGGACGCTGAGAAGGTTGTCTCCTCGGTACCTCTCGAAATCCCCTTTCAAGGTACCTTAAGCCCGATGCGTTGCCATCGGGCTTTTTTTTGCCTGGGCTGGCGGCCCGCTTCGACCGTCAATCCACGCCATCGACGGGGCACATGCTCCACACGCATAACCAATAAACTAATCTGTTCTTCTCACATATAAACGCCTTGCGTACAGTCCGCCGCCAGGGGTGAAGAACCCCGGGCAAACCCCAAGGAGGGACGCGGCGTATGGACTGGTTGGCGATCGTGAGCGGATTCGGCGTCGGCGCGATCGTCGGCATGACCGGCGTCGGCGGCGGCTCCTTGATGACGCCGCTGCTCATGGGCGTCTTCCACCTGAGCCCCGCGGTCGCCATCGGCACGGACCTCTGGTTTGCCGCGGCCACCAAGACCAGCGGGTCCATCGCGCACCATCGCCACGGCCACGTCGACTACCGAATCCTGGCCCTGCTGCTGGCCGGCAGCATTCCCGCCTCATTGGCCACGATCGCCTTGATGCATCTGACGGGCATCACCAAGGGCTGGGCCAGTGCGCTGACCTTTTCGCTGGGGATCGCGCTGCTGCTCACGGCCGTCACCGTCGCGTATCGACAAGCATGGCATCGGGTGGGGCTGAAGCTCGAACAGTGGCTTTCGCCCGCCCGCAAGCCGGCGTTGACGGTGCTGGCGGGCCTCGTGCTCGGCGTGCTGGTGTCGCTCAGCTCGATCGGTGCCGGCGCGATCGGCGCCACCCTCATCCTCATCCTGTACCCGCGTCTGCCAACCCAGCGCCT
>DASTGE010000326.1:0-5275 GCA_035719405.1 Burkholderiaceae bacterium | reverse complement strand
AGGTGAGCCTGTTCATCAGCTTTCTTCAGCAGTCGCTGACCGAGGGGTGGTGGGAGCGCGCCCTGAACCTGCGCCGGCAGGACGGCCCTCGAACAGCGTCAAGGACGGCGCGGAGCTTTTACGCATACCTCGTCTCGCCCCAGGAGAGACCACTGGCCGCCCGTCGATTCGCACACCGTTCGAGCAGTGTCGCGGTGAGCCTTCATGCGCTCGGGGGCCGTGCTCACGCGGAAATACGCTGCCACGACGGACAGCGCGATCACGACCAGGATGGCCAGGCGGGCGGTCTTCGGTGCAAGCATGACGACTCCCTTGCATGTTTGCGTCCGGAGACAACCGGCGACGGCATCTAAGCCTCATCGCAAGTGTTCCGGAGGACCAGCGACAGTTCGATATTGTCAACCTGCGCAGGCCCAAACGGAAAGCACCTGTCTGCGCCGCAGTCTTGGCAAGCGGCAGGCCGTCAGCCGCGGGATTCTGCCTGCAATGAGAACCGCCGTCATGCATCGACCCGCGCATTCTTGCCGCGATCAGCCCTCCTCTGCCTCCTCCTCATAGCCCAGGTCCGCCAGCAGCTGCTGCTTGCGCTCCTGCAGTTCCTGGCCCAGGCCCTCCAGGTCAAGCTCCGCCTTCTTCAGCAACGGGAACAGCTCGCCCTCTTCCTCCTTGACGTGGTGCTCGACGTACTCGCCCAGCACATTGACCCGGGCGTCGTACAGGTCTTCGTCAGGATCCATTTCCTGGATCTGCGCGATCAGATCCTTCGCGGTCTCATGCTCCACCTCGGCCTCGTCGAGCAGATCCTGCTTGTCGATGGCGTCACGTGCCGAGGGGTACAAAAGCTCTTCCTCGATCATCGCGTGGACGGTCAGCAGCGCACATACACGCTCGGCCAGCTCCTGACGCTGCTCGGACTCGGCGTCGTCTTCGACCAGCTTCCTGTAGTCCTGGAAAAGCTGCCGGACCTGCTTGTGGTCCTCCTTCAGGAGGGCAATCGCATCCTTGTCGCGGGATTCAGCCATGATCGGTTCCTTCACTTGTCGGCGGGCGGCGCCCGGATTCGAGTTACACGGCAAGCCTTGTGCCGGTCGCGTGAAAGCGGGTTATCCGCCGCGCCTCAGTCGTCGATCACGTTGCGGGGGAAGAACAGCATGGCCTGGGCCTGCGAGCAGCACTGGCTGGCCAGCGGCCGGTCGCTGAGCTGAAGCTGGCGGAGCGTGTCGGCCAGCAAGCCTTCGAACAACTCGAGACGTGCGGCGTCGCGCTGCAGATGGTCGCGCCATCGCGTCTGCCGCACCAGCATGGTGGAAACCAGCGGCACGCCCTGCTTCATGGTGTAAGCCCTGACCTTCAGATCGCGCTCACCCACAGTGTCCTCCGCGTCGCAGATCAAGGCGAGAGCGGGCTGCCCGTCGTGGGCCAGCGCGCAACGCACGCGCGATCCCTCGCGATCGAAGCGGACATCCGCCACGTACTTGGGATACGAAGCCAGGGCCGCGCCCACTTCTCGCGAGTGCTGACTCGTCACCGCGATCTGCCACACATAGACATTGAGTGCCCGCCCCAAGCCCCGCCATAGCACGTCGAGCGCCGGCAGCGAATGCCTTCCGAAGGCCACGGGCAGCAGGATGGCCAGCTCGTTGTAGGCCCCCAGATCGCTCTCGCGATACTCGACGGCGGCAATGCTCACCAGGCTGCGTCCCGGCATCACCTCCACCGGCTTCAGCCGCTTGTCCGGCAGAAGCCGCGTGACCTCGGTCGTAAGCCCCGTAAAAACCGCCGCGATCGACGACAGGGCCGGGAAGAACAGCGGAACGTGCAGCCCGAACGGCGGCCAGTCCCATCGATAGATGTCCGCAAAGAAGTCGGCGCGTTGCATGCTTGACCATAGCACCGGCCCTTTCGGCTGCGAAGCGGCAGGAACATGCCTTGCAGCGCGGTGACGCCGCCCTCCGCACGCCAACGACGCCCCTGCCTCCGGCGCCGCCGATGTCGCGCCTGCGGTTTGCCGATCGTGTGCCCTCTACCACAGAAGGTTCTGAGGGGAACGCGGGAACTCTTGTGGCGCTCTTATGGCGTCGATGCAGCGAGCAATGCGGGGTCGATGGTGGCAAGAACCAGGCGGGCATCGCCGGGCAGAGTCGCCAGCCGCGCCCCCTCCCGCCTGAGCATTGCGATCATCGGCTCGTTGCCGTGAAGCACTTCTCCATACAGCCTGTGCACGCCCGCATGACACGCCAGGCGTGCCAGACGGTGCAGCAGCCTGGTCCCCAGGCCCTGTCCCTGCCAGTCGTCTGCGACTGCGATCGCGAACTCGGCATCGGCATCGTCGTCGTTGCGCACATAGCGCGCGTCGGCCACGAGGAGCGGTGCATGGGGCCCGCACACCTGCGCGACGATCGCCACATGCCGACGCTGGTCGACCTCGGTGAACTCCCGCAGCATCTGCGGCGCCAGTTCCCGAATGCCGATGTGGAAGCGCCGCTGCCGCGACGCGAGCGACAGCCTGCGCACGAACGCCTGCTCGGCCTCGGCATCTTGCGGTTCGATCGGACGCAGAAGCACTTGCCGGCCATCAGCGAGGTGGAAGCGGTCTTGGAGCGCAAGTGGTCGCAGCCGTTGCGGCAGGCGGGCTGCAGCACTCAACAGGTTGCCCATTACCATGCTCCCTGCCATGTGCGGGGAACAATGGCATCCCAGGTGCGCTTCCACACCGATGGAGGCCTCGCCACACCTTCCTTCAGAGTCAACACTGCCAAGCCGGCGAGCGCATGCACGATCACGGGCGCACACGACTCGCATTGGAAATCGTCGCCGGCCTCCATGAGGATGTCGCACATCTGGCCGTCGACGGTGATCCACAGGGTGCCGCTGCGGCACTGCAGGCGGCCGCCCCGCAAGTTATCGAAACGGATGATCTGGCCGTCTGCCAATTGCAATGTCCGAATCGTCATTGCCGCTCCTTTTGTCTCGTCTTCGATGTGTCCCATGCGCCGGCTTCATGCTTCGAGCTTGCGCGCTCGCCACCTTGGGCTCAATATTCGGGACATTCCCAGGCGCCGACAAACGCTGATTTCGAATCCATTGCATTCCTGCATCGCATGCAAAAACCCCACGACAGGCTCCCCCCTCTGGACCTGCTGGCCGCCTTCGAGGCCGCGGCCCGGCACCTGTCGTTCACCCGCGCGGGCGCCGAGCGCTTCATCACCCAATCCGCGATGAGCCGCCAGATCCAGGCGCTGGAAGAAGAGCTGGGGGTCACGCTGTTTCGCCGCCACCATCGGCGGTTAAGCCTGACGGAGCATGGCGTGCGGCTGCATGCGACGTGCACGGCAGTGCTTGCCCAGTTGCGTGCCACCGTGGGCGAGATCCGTGCACCGGCCCGGCGCGAGGTGTTGTCGCTCACCACGACGCCCGGTTTCGCGGCGCTCTGGCTGATCCCGCGCCTGCCCGCGTTCACGCGTGCGCACCCCGGCGTCGACGTCCGGCTCGACGCGAGCTTCGAGCGGCGCGACCTGCGCGGCGAAGGCTTCGACATCGCGGTCCGATACACGCCGGTCGGCCCCGAGCGCGGCGAACCGCTGTTCCCCGAATCGCTACAGCCCGTGTGCAGCCCCAGGCTGATGCGCAACAGCCCACCGCTGAAGACGCCGGCCGACCTGCAACGGCACACGCTGCTGCAGTTCAGCGAGACCGGTGGTGGCGGGATGCCGGTGGAATGGGAGCCATGGCTGCAGGCGGTCGGGCTGCCGGACCTGGAGCCGGCCGCGCGGTTGAGCTTTTCCAGCTATGGCGATGTGATCGCGGCGGCCGTCTCCGGCCAGGGTGTCGCGCTGGGCCGGCGTCCGCTGGTGGACCGGTTGCTGCGCGGCCGGCAGCTTGTCGCGCCGTTCAAGGATGCGCCAGTGTCGTCCCGGGCGTATTACGTCATTGTGGAGCCAGGGGCGCGCGCTCGGCCGGCAGTGGTTGCGCTCGAACGTTGGCTGCGGCAGGAGGCGGGTCGCTGAGTCGCCGTTTGCCGCGAAAGCTCCTCTCCACGAGAGCTACATCAGGTCTGAGATCAATGCATTGCCGCGCTGAAACGCATCGGTGAAGCGGTCGAGCCCATGCAAACCGCCATTGACCAGCCGGCGCGCGGCGGGGAGGTCCTTGCGCACCAACGCCTGCTTGATGTCGCGCTCATGGTCGCCGAGAAAGAGCGCGAGCAGTTCGGCCGCCACGATGGGATCGGCGGCGAAGTCGGGGTTGGCTTCGAGATTGACGGGCTTGGCCAGCATCGGGCCATAGCGACGGTAGTTGGCCCGGCCGGTCAGCTGCACGAAGCCCCTGCCCTTGTAGCGCTCGCCGTCAGGTGGCCCCGTGTTTCCGAGATCCTTTCGCCAATCGTAAAGGTCGAACGCGTGACCATTGGGGGAGGTATTGAAGCGCGACAGACCTTCCGACAGCGGCAGGAAAAGCTCGGCCTCGGCCCGGATTGTCGCCAGTGCCATCAGCACCATCGACCTGTCGGCAAGACTGCGCTGCCTGAGCGCCGACAGCACACAGGGCAGGTTTGCCTTGATGTTGCCGAGCGGCGTCACGGGAAACATCTGACTCACGACCTGACATGACACGCTGCCGCTCACATCCGGCAGCGTGGGGTCTGTCGCAAGGCCCAGACGGGTCCGTGTGCGCGAACCTGCAATGCCATCGGCCAGCAGGCCCTCACTCGATTGGAATGCCATGACCGCCGCCTCGGTGCCTGCGCCGTATTCCGAATCAAAGGCACCGGGACTGAATCCATGTTCGGCCAGCACCTTTTGCAAGGCAAGGACCTCCGGGCCTGACATTCCCCGTTTCAGTGCGACGACCGGCATGACTTCCTCCACGGTGGCACAACGATCGGTCGCAGGCGACAAGACCGAATCCTGGCCGAGGTCGGCAAAGCGAAAGACTTTACCAATCGGCCGCGTTCCGCACCCACTGAATTGCCATGGACTCCTCGTCATTTTCCTCATCATCGGGATCCGGTGAGTCAGAATAATCGGACATGGGTTCATCGGGAATCCTGTGGAACATCGCAGCCAGGGCTTCCATGATCTTGTTGTAGTCGCCTGTGCGAATGCGACTGTCGGGCGAGTCGAGGATGTGATCTTCTTCCAGACTTTCCTCTATCTCACGCGCCTGCGCACGAAAGGCTTTCAGCAACGCATCCTGACGCTGCCGCTGACTGAGGGACGCCAAAACAGTTCCGTCTTCCAGCTCATCCAGATATTGGAGCAGGAGTGACTTGGCA
>DASTGE010000325.1:0-2260 GCA_035719405.1 Burkholderiaceae bacterium | reverse complement strand
GCCTGATCGGGCGCGTGATCGTGATCCATGGCCGGCTGAAGACGAGGCTATTCCTCAATGGCCCCGCCCACCGTGCGCAGATGCTCGCGGAAACTCAGGGAGGGCGTGTTCTCGCGCTTGGCAAGGTAGGCGCGGAACTGTACCTGGCTGCGTAGTGAGGCACCTGCCCGGATCCGTTCGGCCTGGCGCCGCTCGGTATCGCGGATCGTCTCGGCCAGCGTGAAGATCTCCTCGGCCTGCGGGCTGGGTAGGAAGAGCACGCCATCATCGTCGCCGAGAGCCAGATCCTCGCGGCTCACTGCCCAGTCTCCGACGACGGCGGACTCCAGCGCACCGGGCGGGCGGGCGTCGAGCCGGAGGGGGCCCGTGGGGATCGCTCCCAGGCTGAAGACCGGCAGCCCGATCGCCCGAATGTCAGCGGTGTCGCGGTGCAGTCCCCAGATCACCATGCCTTCCATACCGGCTGCATGGGCCTCCAGAGCCACCAGGTCACCAACGCATGCTTCATCCAGGAGCCCGCCGTTGTCGACTACCAGCACGTCGCCCGGTGCTGCCGTTTCGAATGCCTCCAGGAAGGCATCGACGCTGCCGGCATGCCTGGCGGGACAGACACGACCGGCCAGGCGGCTGCCAGGCACCACAGCACGCAAGAGCGCAGACGCGCAACGCACTGGGACCTGGGCGCGTAGACAAGCGTCGGCCAGGTGGGCTGTGGTGAGGGCTGCGAACCGCTGCTGCAACATTTGGTGGTCCGTGATGATGATTCTTCCCCGTGGGTGGTCGCGGGCCTGATGATGGATTGGCCGGGGCTGCCCGCCGGAAGCTCAGCTGGGATCGGCCACAGTGACGGCTTGCGGCGGGGGGCATTGTGCCCGCGGGAGCGGGTCGGGTAGCCGGTCGCCGAGTCGCAGCAAGCCGGCTCCGGTCAGTGCTAGCGTCAGGGCGCCGCCCCACCAGACGGCGTCGGGGGACGTGGCGAGCAGCGCGCCGCCGACGGCGGGGCCGAGGGCCACGCCTGCGGTGAAGGAAAGGCCGTAGATCGACATGTAGCGGCCGAGCAGATGCGGGGGTGCGAGCTCGGCGACGAGTGGGCCGAGCACGATGAACTGCGCGCACTCACCGATCGCGATCACGATCGCGACCCCAGCCAAGACGATGGCAGCGGTGAGCGCCGAACTCGTTAGCGTTGCGAGCAGGACCGCGAGCAGGCCGATTGCAAACAGCGCGCTGGTCGCGGCGAGAGCGTGTGTGCGGCGCATCCGCTTGACGACCCGTGTGGCTGGAATCTGCGCGACGACGATGAAGAAGGTGTTGATGAAGAAGACGACGCCGATCTCGCCCGGCCCGACAGGCGTATGCGCCTTCGCAAACGGCGCGAGAATGTTGGAAAAGAGCGCGCCGCCGGTCATCACGAGCACGATGTTGGCGGCGATCAGGATGAGGAAGAGCCGATCGTGAGCAACTGCCCGGAAGCCTGTTCCCCTGCCGTTCGCCGACGCAGCATTCGCAAGGCGAGGATTCGGGATCCCCACGAGCACAACCAGCGCGAAGACAGCGAAGGTGAGGCCGTCGAAGAGGTAGAGCGCCTGGAACGCGCGGAGGTTATTGGCGGAAGCGACGATGAAGCCCGCAACCGTCGCGCCGCTGCCGAGACCGAAGTTGCCTGCGACTCGGCGGAGCGCGATCGAGGAGGCGCGCTGCTCCGCTGAGACCAGGGTCAGGCTCAGAACCTGGTTCGCGGTGTTCGCGACTCCGAACCCGGCGCCGCCGACGGCCGAGCAGACGAAGGCTTGCCAGGGACGGTCGACGAATGCGAAGCCCGCGTAGCCCAGTGCGCTCGCGAGATTGCCGGTGATCAGGATCGGCTTCGCACGGAAACGATCGAGCAGCGCACCCGAAAGGGGCGTTACGACCGCCGCCGTGGCCATGACCGCCGCCAGCACCAGCCCCGCAGTCGCCGTTGGGAAGCCGCGGGCCTGGTGCAGGTAGATGATCTCGAAGGGAAGCACGAGCCCAGTGCCGAAGTAGTTGACCGCGGTCCCGGCCTGAAGAACGATGACAGGCCCCGACAGGCCCGTCCGCCAGCCGCCGAACACACGAGCGAGCATCCTGCCCGGTTGCTTCCCGCGGTTGGCTGCTTTCCCGTGCATGCGTGAGGCTCGCACGTTCATCAGCGCCCGCGGCAGCGCGGATCGAGAACGGCGGACGCCACGCGCCCGGCCGATGCGGACGATTCCATCGTCAGCCTCCAGGGTCGTTT
>DASTGE010000324.1:0-3120 GCA_035719405.1 Burkholderiaceae bacterium | reverse complement strand
GAATCCGACGACTTGTAAGCCTTGGGTGACAAGGCAGGCAGACTAAAGGCAGTCCGTGTCATCGAGATGACGACGAAGCCCCGAGCCGGCCTTTACCGCGGCAGCCGGCGCAGGGCAGGATCCGGGTATTTAGTCGTTGCGTGGGCGCCGGTAGCGCCAGGCGTCCATTGCGGCCAGCCGCGTCATGGGCTCCATGGTGCCCGCCAGCGCGCGCAGAAGCTCGGAGCGGGTGTGCACATTTGCTTCGTCTCTCGGCTGCCATTGGGCCAGCGCCTCATGAGCGGCGCTCAACGCCTGCAGCGAGACCTCCTGGTCCGACTCCTCCAATGCCGACACGCGCTCAATTGCCTCTCGAACATGACTAGGCCATCCAGCAGCGTACGAGCGCAGAAGGGCAGGGGTGTCTTCGATATCGCTGGGCAGGAATCGCTGCACCTTCGCCAGTGAGTCCGCGGCGCGGATCAGGGCGTCGGGGAGTTGCGAAGAGGATGGCCAGGCGACGGAGGGCGAGCGTGCGATTGCACTGCTGGCCGCTTCCTTCAACTGGGTTGCCGCCGCGCGTATTTCCACCTTCAATTGCGCCGATTTTGAATCACGGCGACGATCGAGCGCGCCTCCGAGGTCATAGGCCTTGGCGGTATCCTTGAACATCTGCCAGAAGAGATCGTTGGTGCCGCTCTGACCGAATTGCTGAAGGATGTAAGCGGATGAGCGAAGGGATTCGTCGGGCTGTGCGGGGCGCAGGTTGCGAATGATCTGCGCGACGGACGTGCCGACGGCAGGTGAGGCCACGCTCGCAAAGATGTTGCCCAGCCCATGCCGCCAGCCGACGTCCAATAGCCACTGGACGAAATCCGAAGGGCTGCGCGGAGTCGCGGCGCGGGCGAACATGGCGCCCGTTTCCTTGGCGACATCGAAGGCGAACGCAGGCAGTCGCGGCAGGTCCTGCAGCCCGGCTGGGCGCTCTTTCTTGTCAGGCGGTTCCACCTTGAACAGGTTGAGCCGCTGTGTTCCCCCTGCGTAATTGTCGATGTTCGATTGCGACACGACCGGCGTGCCCTTGAGCAATTCGAAGACGCCTTTTGCGAGCGCGCCGCCGGTTCCGGAAGCGAGGATCGAGCCGATGAACACACGAGCGGGTTGCAGCAGGTCGGCATCCGAGGACACCACTCGCCGCAGTGCATTGGTTGTGCCGGAGAACACCGGCTGAATCATGATCCCTTCGGCTTTGCCTGAAAGGATTTGCTGCCTGCGTTCGAGAGCGTTACGGCAGACAGCGGCCTGTTCCTTGAGATCGGCTGCCGCAGGGGCTCCTTTTGAGCCGACGCGGATGTAGCGCTTGAAGCCTCCTTCAATGCCGAGCACGACCGGGCCGGGATCCGGCACCAGGGCCTTGACATCGACGGCCTTCGTCTGCGGCATGTTGGCGACTTTGGAGCGCCGGTCCATCGATGTGAGGACAGTGTCGGCAATATAGGCGGTCATGCCTCCCACCGCGCCGCCAATGACTGCCGGATCGTAGTTGTTCTGGAAGAGTTCGCCCCTGGCTCCACTCGCGGAGGGGTTCAACGTCTGCTTCGGCGCCAGGGATACCACGAGCGCATTGCGCACCGGCGAGCGCGACGACGACGAGAGAAACTGTCGCGCCGCCTGATAAGCGGCCGGCAGCAAACTTTCACTGCCGGGCGCCTTCATGTCTTTCCCCAATTCGTAGCGGCCTTCGCCAAAGGCGGCGCGGCGTGGGCGAATGACTTGTTCTGCCATCCATGTGGCGTATTCCTGCTCCAGTTCGGCCTGGTCCAGATGTTCCTGTGGCGAAAGGTCAGGTGGAAAGGTGAGTTGTTGCAGGTGTTGCTTCGCCTCATCGAGCGGGTCGCGCGCTGCATCCCCGACATTGATGATGTGATCAGAGCCTGTGGCGAAGGAGAGTCGATTCGCTGTCGAACTGCGCGCCGAACTTTGCGCAGGGGCCGGCTCAGGCTGCGAGGTTGTGGCAACGAGATCGATCTCACTCTGAGGGGGCTGTCGTTTATGCGACGCGTTCGGGCGCGGTGGCCGTGCCGGCAGATCGCCCGACGGCATCTGGCGCGATCTCGATGTGGAGGGTGTGTCTGCGGTTGACGCTGCGGAGAACCGGGCGGGACCCGTCCGGCTCATTTCGTTGATTCTCATGATTTCTTTCCCGGGTGTCGATCAGAAGGTCCGTCAGGGCGGCCTGCACGCTATCCTCAATCCATTGCGCTGCCGCAATTCTCGACATTCCTTCCGCCGTCGGCAGGCCTTGGGTGAAATCGCTTCCCGTTGCTCAATCTCCAGGAGCCTGGGCGTATTGCGTGAACCTTGGCCGAAAGCTGCAGGAGGGTTGCCCTGGCCCTTTCCTTGGTCAACGCCGATATCCGGCGCTTCCGTTGCTCCTCGGCTCGCTCCTCGGCCACAAGGGTTCGAAGTGATTGTTCGAGAGATGGAGGTAGACCTCGCGAGCCGTGGGCGATCCGGCAACATCGTCCGGTTGCAGAAATAGCGTGGCGCCCCTTGCGGAGAAGATCCGCATCTGTACATTCAGGATTGCGGAAAGCAACTGCATGCCGGGATTCCCCGTCTCGACCATCATGCCGCGCTCGGTGAAGCCGAGCAGATCAGAAACCTTGCGCAGGCGATGTGTCATGTCCCACACGACCGCGTTGCGATCCCGGACATCCTCTGCGACGGAAAGCTGCGCCATGGAGTGGAACCAGCAGTTGTTGTTCTCGGCGCTCGCGCCTCCCTTGTAAAAGATCTCGCCCAACTGGGCTGGCGTCCACTGAAGGCGATCCTGGGCGTCTGGAGGCAGAACGTTGCTGCGATGGTTGGCCGGCGCCAGCGTTCTGCGTAAAGTTCCCTGCAGATCTGCGGAACTGCAGGCGATTGCATTGAGCCACGCTTTCTCGTCAGGCTGTATGCGGTCTATGTGGCGGAGACTGGGGTTGTCGAATATCGTCCTCAGCCGTCTCCTGCCTTCATCCAGCAACTGCTGCAATGCCTGCCGCGTCTCCGCTTCGAGTGAAGATGCCTCATCACCCTTCCATGGCACGCCGAGAGCCTTGAGCAGTCTTCGGGCGTCGCGCAGCGTGCGCTCAGCAT
>DASTGE010000323.1:0-3907 GCA_035719405.1 Burkholderiaceae bacterium | reverse complement strand
CTTCCTCAGCGTGCCGATCGAGCGGGACATCGACGTCGACCTCGCGGCTCGCCTGGCGGGCATGAAGACCGACGACTTCAAGCTGCTCAACCCGCAGATGAACAAGCCGATGATCCTCGCCGCCGCGACGCCGCAGGTGCTGCTGCCTTACGACAACGCGAATGCGTTCGTACGCAACCTGAAGGGCTATCGCGGACGGCTGTCGAGCTGGACGGCCTGGGTGGCTCCGAAGACCGTACGGCCGGGCGAGGCCGCACGACAACTGGGCGTCAACGAGGGCCAGTTGCGCGAGATCAACAGCATTCCCGCTCGGATGCTCGTCAAGGCTGGATCCACGCTGGTGGTACCCCGCACGGCGCATCTGAGCGAAGACGTTTCTGAAGAGATCGCGGACAACGCGACGATCCAGCTGGCGCCTGACCTCCCGCCGGTCAAGCGCGTGACTTTGAAGGCCAGCCGTCACGGGGACACGGTTACGGCCGTCGCCAGACGCTACCGTGTGAGCGCCGCACAGGTCGCGCAATGGAACAAGGTGGCTGTGGGCGCAAGGTTCAAACCCGGGCAGATCATCTCAGTCTTCGTGCCTGCGGGTTCCGCCCTGGCGGCCGCGAAGCAGCCGCAGGCAATTCGGCCTCAAGTGGTTGTGACACCGGCCGGACGGCCTCAAGTCGCTGCTGCGCCGGCTCGAGTTGCTCGGCCCTCAGTAATGGCCAAAACTGTACGGCGCTCGATTGTGGCGAAACCAGCAGCCAAGCATATTGCGCCTCAGCGCAGCGTCGTCGCAACGCACCGGCAGGCGGCACGGGCCACAGTGGCTTCGCGCTGATCGTCGGTTCTCTGGCCCTCTGTTCTCTCCGGGAGAGACCGATCCGGCAGCGCTGCTGGCTGCAGGTCAGACAACATTTCGCGTTGCCCCCTCACCCCTACCCGGCCCCCTCGCAAGCCATAGCGAGCCGGGCGAGGAGGTGCAGTCTGATCACCGGCGATCGACGAGTGCATGGGCGATGGTGCTCAGGTCCACGTACTCCAGCTCACTGCCTGCCGGCACTCCGCGCGCCAGGCGGGTTACTTTCAACCCTCTCGCCTTCAGGGCTTCACCGAGAACGTGCGCCGTGGCCTCGCCTTCGGCGGTGAAGCTGGTCGCCAGGATCACCTCTTCCAATTCCGGATCGGACACACGCTCCAGCAACGCCTGCACGCCGATGTCGTGCGCGCCGATGCCGTCGAGCGGACTGAGACGGCCCATCAGCACGAAGTAGCGGCCCCGATAGCTGCCCGTGCGCTCCAGCGCCGCCTGGTCCGCCGGCGTCTCGACCACGCAGAGCTTGCTGGCATCGCGCTGCGGGTCACTGCAGATCGCGCATACCGTCAGCTCCGAAAAGGTATGGCAGCGCTCGCAATGGCCAACGCGCTCGACAGCAGCCTTCAACGCAGCCGACAGATGCAGGGCGCCTTCCCGGTCATGCTGAAGCACGTGAAACGCCATGCGCTGCGCTGACTTCACGCCTACCCCAGGCAAGCGGCGTAGAGCCTCGATCAGCGCATCGAGCGAATTCACGTGCCTGGCATCCACCTCGCGCCCGCTTTCAGAGCGCGCGAAGCAGCAGGCAAGGCCAGACCTGCCAGCGGACAGGTCGCGTCGGGACGGCCATGATCAAAACGGCAGCTTCATCCCCGGCGGCAAAGCCATGCCTGCCGTGAGCTTGCCCATCTTCTCGCTGCTCACCTCCTCCGCGCGGCGGACGGCATCGTTGAACGCGGCGGCAACCAGATCCTCAAGCATGTCCTTGTCGTCAGCGAGCAGGCTCGGATCAATGGCCACCCGCTTCACGTCGTGCTTGCATGTCATCGTGACCTTGACCAGCCCTGCGCCCGACTGACCCTCGACCTCGATGCTCGCCAGCTCCTCCTGCGCCTTGCGCAGGTTGTCCTGCATGGCCTGCGCCTGCTTCATCAGGCCGGCCAGTTGGTTCTTCATCATGCGAATGTCCTTACTCGATAGGTAGGAGGTGTGTAGATCAGACCGGCCTGATCGAACCTGGCACGATGCGCGCCGTCTTGAACTGCGTCATCAGCTCGCGCACGAGCGGGTCGTTCCGAATGATGTCCTCGGCCTCGCGCTGCCGCCTCTCGCGCTCGGCCGCGTCGCGCCGGGCGGGAGAATCGTGCACCACGCCGGCTTGCAGCTCGAGCGTGGGCACGGGCTGCAAGATCGACTCGAGCGCGGCTTGCAGCTTGTCGCGCAAGGCCGGGACGCGCAGCGAATCGCGTTCCACGCGCAACTGCCATACCTGGTCGCTCACATCGACAAGCTCGGCCTGCATCGCCAGTTCGCGCACCAGCGCAGAGACAGCCCCGCGCTCATTGAGCGCACTCACTAGAGCAGCCCATCGGTCGCCAAGCGGGGTTCGCTGCACGTCGATGAACGGCTCGACCTTGGCGGGGCGGTCGACGCGAGGCAGCTCGATCGCCGACGCTGGCGTTGCCGCCTCCATTCGCGGCAAAGCGCGGGCTGAAGCGACCATGGGGGGGACCGTCTCGACTGCCTGCAATGTGGCGACCGGACCGTCGTCGAAAGGAGCCTCGTCGAGCCACGGCGGCGGTTCCTGGACGGCAGTGGAAGGTCGCGCCTGATGGCGCTCCCCATCCGGCCGCGGACCGGCTGCGCTCGAGGTCGGCTGCCGTGCCAGCGCTCCTTCAATCGGGCGCGCGTTCGAAGGCGTCAGCCCCGCAGCCCCACCGCCGACTGGGAGCGCACTTGCCGGCCGCGCCGGCACGCTTGCCCGCGCCTCGGGCGTTGACTGTAGTGACGCCACCGCGGCTGCAGGTCCCGTTGCAGCACTCGTCGATGGCACGCCGCCACCTGCCGGCCCGGATCCGGCGCCGGAGGCCGTTGCCGCCCCTGTGGCCCGCGCTGAGGGAAAGGCCAGCAATCGAAGCAGCACCATCGTGAGCGCAGCGTACTCGTCCGACACCAGGCTCAGCTCGCTGCGCCCATGCAATGCGATGCTGTAGAGCAGCTGCGTCTCGTCAGGCGGCAGCATCGAGGCCAGCCGGCGTGCATCGGCCGTGTCCGGATCGTTTTCATCGAGCGCACCCGGAACCGCCTGCTCGATCGCCATCTGCTGCAGCAGCGTCGCCAACTCCTCCAAGGTTCCGGCGGCAGAGAGGCCGTTCGTGCGCAAAAGGTTCACAGCCTCGAGCACCCTGGCGCCATCGCGGTCGGCCAGCGCCTGCACGAGAGAACTCGCGTGATGGCGGTCGACAGTACCCAGCATCGCCTGCACCACCGCCTCGTCCAGCCGGCCGCCGCCATAAGCGATCGCCTGATCGGCCAGCGAGAGCGCGTCGCGCATCGAGCCGCGAGCGGCACGGCCGAGCAGTCGGACCGAACCGTCGTCGTGCCCCACAGCCTCGGCGGCCAGCACATGCCGAAGGTAATCACGCACGACGTCGGGCGGCATCGGGCGAAGGTTGAACTGCAGGCAGCGGCTGAGCACCGTCGGCAGCATCTTGTCAGGATCGGTCGTCGCCAACACGAACTTCAGGTACTCAGGCGGCTCCTCGAGCGTCTTGAGCAATGCGTTGAACGACTCCTTGGTGAGCTGGTGCGCCTCGTCGATCATGAAGACCTTGAAGCGGCCGATGCTCGGCTTGTAGGCCGCTCGTTCGAGCAGGTCCCGTATCTCGTCGATGCCCCGGTTTGAGGCCGCGTCGAGTTCGATGTAGTCGATGTAGCGATCGGCGTCGATCTCGACACATGCGCTGCATTGGCCGCAAGGATGCGCAGTGATGCCGCCGGCGCCATCGGGGCCGGTGCAGTTGAGGCTCTTGGCGAGAATGCGGGAAACCGTCGTCTTGCCGATGCCGCGCGTGCCGGTGAAAAGGTACGCATGGTGCAAACGCT
>DASTGE010000322.1:0-7921 GCA_035719405.1 Burkholderiaceae bacterium | reverse complement strand
ACGGCGATAGCCCTGCCAGCACCTCCTCCGTGATCTCGAAGGAGTCCTTGTCCTGCATGCCCTTGAGCACCTTTGACATCCGGTGCACGTTGTTCAGGATGATCATGTTGGCCACCAGGTGGTTGTACTTGACCACCTTGCGCTGCTCGTGGCGTATGTTCTCGGCCATGATTCCCTCCCCACCAAAGAACGCCCAGCCGGCGAACTGGTGGAACTCCTCGGCCTTGTTCGTCTCCGCATGGATCGTGCGGCGCAGCTCGGGGTCGTTGATGTAGCGCAGCAGGAACATCGTGCGGATGACACGCCCCAGCTCCCGGAACGCGAAGTACAGCTTGTTCTTGCGACTTGCGCTTCCCAGGCGCCGCAGCAGCGTTGACGGCGTGACCATTCCGGCCTTGATCGACACCGCCACCCGCAGCAAGTCCTCGTAGTGCCGGGCGATCAGGTCCCAGTCGATCGCCGGCCCCGTGAACAGCGGCTGGATGTTCTGGTAGCGGGTGTCCTTGCTCGGTTTGAAGAAGGTCAAATCCTTGATGTTGCGGATGCGAGGCATCAACTCGATGCCCAAGAGGTGCGCCAGCGCGAAGACAGGTGTGCTCTGGGCTTGGGTATCGCCGTGCACGGCGTCGGGCCTGATGTCCGACTCGTTGCGGATCAGCCCGTCCAGGATGTAGATCGCCTCGTAGACACCGCACGGGATGAAGTGGCTGAACAGCGCGATGTAAGTGTCGGAGACGTGGTAGTAGCCGATGCCGCCGTAGCCGCCATAGCGGATGTGGTACTCCGATAGCAGGTTCTTCTCGTACATCGACCACTTCGTCCCGTCGGCCGCGGCGTGCTTGCCGGAGCCCCAGAAGCGCGGCAGCGCGAAGCGGTTGTACGCGTTGATCACCTTGACGATCGCCTGGTCCAACCGTTCTTCGGTGACGTGGTGCAGGTTCAGCCACGCCACCTGTTTGCGTGACAGTCCCTTGAGGCTTCGCGCCGTCTGGCTCGCGCCCATGTTGCAGCCGTAGCAGAACAGCGTCGCGATGAAGCGGGCCCGCGGGTCTTCGACCTTCGATTCGTAGCCCGACAGCGGCCGAAACAGCTTGTGCAGGTCGAGCCACTTCTCGGTCTCGGTGAGCACGTCGATGATGCTGTGCAGGCCGAGCCCATCATTCAGTGCCTGGTCAAGCGCCGCCAGTTGCGGTGGCGGCTCCTTCTTTTCCACCTTTCGGATCACCAGCCCGTTGGGGCCCCAGGCGACGGAGTCGTTGGCGGGGAAGTTCCCGTCGATCTCCTCTGCGAGTGCGGTCAGCTTCAACTGCAGTTGCTCCGCGAAGGACGATCCATCGGGGGGCAGCCCGACCAACTCGGTGTACAGCGGCAACTCGGCGCGGAAGCGCTGCTCGTCCATGAAGTGCGCCCGGTAGTCGTCGTACTGGTCGCTGCGCGGAACGTACAGGTCGCCGGACTGCAGTTCCTCAAAGATGCGCGTGAACACCGCCATTTCCAGGTACTTGCGGTGCACCTGCGTGTTCCCGTCGGCGTCAGCGGCGGCAATGAGCTTGCGCCACTTCTCCGGCAGCCAGCCCAGTTCCAGCTCGGAACCGTCGAGCTTGCGCACGGGTCGCAAGTATTCCTTGTGGCTGTTGCGATGCTCCAGCACCCAGCCGAGCGCCGAAGAGAACGGCACGTCCACGTAGGTCGGCAGCGGCTGCAGCACGTCCAGGCACTCGAACAGCAGCGCACGCTTCACGCCGTAGGGTCGCAGCATGAACGGGAAGTAGTTGTTGTCGGCATAGGCCATGTGCTCGTCGCACTCGGCGATCAACTGCTGCGGCTCGTCGTGCAGCGCGTTGCCGATGGCAGCGCCCCGCTTGGCATCGGAGGCCTCCTGCTGGTAAGCCGTGAGCACGTCGCGCAACTGGCCCACCAGCCGCTCGACCTGGCGGGTGTGCTCCAGGTGGTATTCCTGCAGGCGCTTCTCGGCGTCGTTGTCGAGCTTGCGCACCGTCTTGACGAAGATTTCGGCAACGTCGTCCGTCGCTTGCCGCAGCCGCGAGCGCACCAGGAGGACGGCCAGCGTGTAGCGCTTGTTCAAGACCAGCGCCTTCATCTGCGCGGCATCGAGTGCTCGGGCCTCCAGCGTGAACTGCGCCAGCTTGGTCGCCGCCACTGCGTCGAACTCCGGCAGGCCTTCGGCGTGCTTCGCCAACCAACGAATGTGCTGCAGAAAGCTCGCAATCTCGCGCTTGGTCGGCTGCTTGGGTTCGCGCTTGAGACGGTCCCAGTCCGTCTTGCCGCCATGGCTGTCCAGCAGCGCGTCCAGGCGATGACGCGTCGCGTCGTCAAGCGCCGCGACCGTGCGCTCGTAGATTGACTGGTGGACCTTCTCGCGGGCGGCCTTGGCGATGCGCAGCAGCACCGTGAAACCGGGCAGCACGTAGCGTTGCTGGACCAACTCCTCCAGCACCGCGTTGATGATGTCGGCGAGTTCGTGCTTGGTCCCGGCCGCGGCTTCGGCGCGTTGGGCAATCCAGCGCATGTCGGCCGCGTCCGTGTCGCGCAGCCCAAGCGCCTTCAGAACCAGCTGACGGTGCCGAGAGTAGTCGGCGCTGCCGTCGTAGCGGCCGAGCGCTTCCAGTGTCGGCCGCGGCAACTTCAGCTTGCGGCACACATGCGCTGTGATCGCCAGCGGCACGCCAGCCAATGGCACCGAGTAGCCCAGGCGCTGCATCAGCTTCAACTGCACCATGGCGCAGGCCTTGGCCATCGGCCGGCGCAGGCTCGTGTTGCTCGTGACGAACCCGCGCTCCTTGGCCGTCGGCGTGTACAGCTGCTCGAGTTCCTGGGGCGCAACGTCGTCCAGCAGCCGCGGGTACGCGGTCTCCTCGATGTTGCTCATCGTGCTGGGTGGTCGTGCGCGCGGGCCGGCTGCGTTTGGCGCCGGGAGTCAAACCCCGAGCCGGGCGCCGGCGCCCAGGAGCGCGGCCAAGCCCAATGCGGCGAAGATCGTGGCTGCCATTGTGTGCACCAGCTTCATGGGGATCTTCGCCGCCAGCCGATCGCCTACGAGCACGGCGGGTACGTCGGCCAGAAGCATGCCCAAGGTGGTCCCGACAACGACCAGCATCGGGCTACCGAAGCGCGCGGCCATCGCAACCGTCGCAATCTGCGTCTTGTCCCCCATCTCCGCGAGGAAGAACGTGATCAGCGTTGCCCCGAACACGCCAAAGCGACGGGCAACCTGCGATTCCTCTTCCTCGATCTTGTCGGGAATCAGTGTCCATACGGCCATTCCAATGAACGACAGCCCAAGGCTCCAGCGCAGGACCTCGGGGCGGATCGAAGCCGTGAGCCAGGCGCCGACCGCTCCAGCCAAGCCGTGGTTCACGATGGTCGCGCACAGGATGCCTGCGATGATGGGCACGGGCCTCTTGAAGCGCGCCGCGAGCATGAAGGCGAGGAGTTGAGTCTTGTCACCAATCTCGGCGAGGGCCACGACGCCGGCCGAGATGAGAAGTGGTTCCATGAACGGTTCAGAGGCCGGGCCGCCGGCCGAATGTTGGGAGGCCCGTCATTGCTGCGGCTCGGACGCCACGTCCTCTTCCTGCGGCACGAACACCTTGTTGGTCTTGGCGTTGTGGTCCATCAATCCGGCATACCGCCCCCAGGCGATCATCGTCTCGAAGGTCTTCTCGGGGTTGTCGTAGGGCAACGCGGTCGCAATGTCCTTGATCACGCGGTCGGCATCGATCTCTTCGTATTCCTTCAGCAGCGCGATGATGATGTGAAAGATGCGCAGCTTGAACACCTGCTCGGCAAACAGGGTTCTCCGTCCGACGCTGTCGGCGGCGACGAAGCGCCGCCCCAGCTCCGTGAACCGCACCTCGTCCTTCGGCGTGTCGATGAACTCCAGAATTTCAGCCGCCTTGACGATGGCGATCGTCTCGCCGAACTCGCGGCCGATCTCGTCGGAGATGTCGTAGATGTTCGACAGCTCCGGGGAGTCGTTCAGGATGCTGAGCAGGCCTAGGACCTGCCCGACCGGAACAAGCGGGATCGATTCCATTCGCGAGCGGGCGCGCGAAATCGGCTGACCGGCCACGGGCACTTCGGGCGGCAGGTCGGGCAGCGTCATCGTGGTGATCGACTCGTGGATGATGCTCACCAGGCGCTGGAACTCGGGCGACTTGGTGTCGCGCGGATAGGGCAGCGGGTTCTCCAGCACCAGGCCGATGCGCCCGGGACGCGGGAACACGACCACGATGCGCGTGGCCATCTCCACCGCCTCCTCGATGTTGTGCGTGACCATGAACACCGAGCTCAGGCCGCTGGCGGGCTCGCGCCACAGGCTGATCAGTTCCTGGCGCAGGTTCTCCGCGGTCAGCACGTCCAACGCGCTGAAAGCCTCGTCAAGACATAGCAGGCGAGGCTGAGAAACCAGGGCCCGCGCGATGCCCACGCGCTGGCGCATGCCGCCGGACAGCTCGCGTGGATAGGCCGCGTGGTAGTTTCCCAGCCCGATCATGTCGATGGCCCGGTCCACGGCAGCATCTCGCTCGGCGCGGCTCATGCGTCGCGACATCAGGCCGACCGCGACGTTCTGCTCCACCGTCAGCCACGGGTACAGCGCGAAGGTCTGGAACACGACCGATGCTTGGCGGTTCACGCCGCCGAGCGCCCGACCGTCGCACAGCGCCCGACCCGAAGTGGGCTCGATCAGCCCGGTCAGGCAGCGCAGGATCGTCGACTTGCCCGAGCCCGACTGCCCAAGCAGTGCAAGGAACTCGCCAGGGTTGACTGCAAGGTCGACATCGTTGAGCACCTTGAGTTCGTGGCCGCCGGCGGTCACGTACGACTTGGTGACGGCGCACAGTTGTGCCACCGGGACCACCGGCTCTTGCGGGGATGTTGTCATGTTCATGCGTCAGTCCAGTCGGAAGCGGCGTTCGGCGAAGGCGTAGAGGCGGCGCCAGATCAGCTTGTTCATCGCGACGACGAACAGCGACATCACGGCAATGCTGGCGATGATGAGCGGGGTCTCGCCCGACTTGGTGACCGCGGCGATGTAGGCGCCGAGCCCGTCGGCCTTCAGCGTCGTATCGCCCCAGGTCGCCAGTTCCGCGACGATGCTGGCGTTCCAGGCGCCGCCGGCGGCCGTGCAGGCGCCAGTCACCCAGAAGGGGAAGATCGCCGGCAAGTACACCGTGCGCCACAGATCCCAGCGCCGCAGGCCGTACACCCGCGCAGCCTCCTGCAGGTCGTTCGGAATCGCCATTGCGCCGGCGACGACGTTGAACAGGATGTACCACTGGGTGCCCATCGCGATCAGCAGGATGCTGCCCCAGTTCAGCGTCACGTGGGCCGCGACGAAGAAGCCCACCACGATCGGGAACGTCATGTTCACCGGGAACGATGCGCCGATCTGAGCCAGCGGCTGTGCGAAGCGGGCCACGCGCGGCTGCAGGCCGATCCACACGCCCACGGGCGTCCACACCAGCGTGGCGAGCACCGTCATCGCGAGTACCCGCAGGCCCGTCAGCACGCCGAGCCATGCGATCTGGCCAGCGACGCTCCAGGTGAGCACGCCACGCAGCGCTTGCGCCGCCGCCAGCAGACCGTCGAGCACTTCCACGCCGATCCATGCGGCAGCCGCCAGACCGGCCGCGCGCCATAGCAGCGTGCTCGCTCGGCGCGCAGACTCCGACTTGCCAGAGGGAATGCTGACGGTCTGGAACCGATCGGACAGCGGCAGCCAGACCTTGTCGTGAAGCCACGTGAAGACATAGGCCCCGCGCAGCAGGTCATAGACCCAGGAGGTAGGTTGGGTCTTCGACTCGGTCAGCTCGATCTTGAAGCGGTCGGCCCAGGCCAGCAGCGGACGCCACACGAGCTGGTCGCTGACGAGGATCAACGCGAGCATCGCGACCACGGCCCAGGCAGCGGCCGAGTGGTCGCCGCGCTCGATCGCCTGCGCCATGTACGAGCCCAGGCCGGGCAGCTTGATGTCCTTGTTCATCACGCTGATCGCCTCGCTCTGCGCCACGAAGAACCAGCCGCCGCCGAAGGACATCATCGAGTTCCAGATCAGGCTGTGCGCCGAGGCCGGCAGCTCGACGATCCGAAAGCGCTGCCAGCGCGTGAAGCCATAGGTCGATGCCGCCTCCTGCATGTCCGTGGGGATGGTGACCATCGAGTGATAGAACCCGAAGGCCATGTTCCACACTTGGCCGGTGAAGATCGCAAAGATGGACGCGCACTCCACCCCCAGGAGGCTTCCAGGGAACAGGGCCATGAAGCCGGTGACGGTCGCCGACAGGAACCCAAGCACCGGCACCGACTGCAACACGTCCAGCGCGGGCAGGATGAACGCCCGCGCACGCGGACTCTTGGCGGCGAGGTAGCCGGTGCCTATCGCGAACACCAACGAGAACCCGAACGCGATCCACATGCGCAGCAGCGTGCGGCCCGCGTAGTACGGAATCTGGCTCGGCGACGCCTCGATCGCGGGCTGCGAGGCCGCATCGAAGTGCACCAGCATGCCGCGGCCGAAATGCAGCGCACTCCACAAGAGGCCCAGCAGGGCCAACAGGACGACGGCGTCAACCCAGCCGAAGCTGTGCGGCTCGGTCTTGACGGCCAGTTGGGGGGCGGTGCTCTTCATGGGGTTCAGTTCTCGACGTGCAGCCGCAGGGCGTAGAAGGACACCGGTCCGCGGTCGGCGTTGTAGCCCGGGTTGCGGATGTACTGGACGTCGAAGGACAGCGTGATGCCCTTGGTGACTGCCCAGGCGTAGTACGCCTCGGCGATCTGCTCGGGCCGATAGTTCAGGCGGCCGTCGCCTAGGAAGAACGTGATGCCACCACGGGCTAAGACCTGGCGGTGCGGGGCCGACAGGAAGTTCTCGGCGAGTGCCAAGCCCAGCGTGTCCTCGCCGCGGCCCCAGGCGTTGCCTCGTGTGCTAAGGCCTGCTGACGCCGAGCGGTCAGCCTCGGTGAAGGCGTAGGTCTCGGTCTGGCCGTCGGCCCACATCGCGCGGGCGAAAACGCCGAGCGACTGCGTGACCGACTGCTCCAGGTTCACGCCCACGCCGACCTTGCTGTGCTCGGTGGTCCGCACCGCGTCCAGGGAGGGCGCTGTGCCCGTGGCATCGGCCCGCGCCAGCGCATCGTCATATCGCGCCATCAGCGCGCGGTTGCGATAGGCCAGCAGGCGCACGGTGCCGGGCTGCTCGGGCGACAGCGCATAGCGCCGCTCGAACTCGATCTGATCGCCGTAGTGGCGCAAGATGTGCGGGTCCAGCGGCAGCTGGTTCGGCTCCTTCGGCTGGATGAAGCGGCCTGCACGAAGCGCCCAGTTGTCACCCTGGTACTCGGCCGCCACGCCCCAGGTATAGCCGCGCGCGTCGGCGGCGAAGTCGTAGGCACCATGGGTCATCACGGTCCAGTTGAGGAACTGAGTGCGCGGGTCGTGGTTGAACTGGTTGGCGTCGAACAGGTCGAGCACCGAGACGTTGCCCGCGGTGAGGGTCAGGCGGTGCTTGGCATAGATGCTGCCGAGCTGGTTCATCGCCGGCTCGATCTCCTCGGTCTCGTCGCCGAGCGCGATCACATGCCGCACGAACACGCGCGCGCGATACAAGGTGGGGTTCGAACCGGAGGTGCGAGCCATCTCGCCATTGGTGAAGCCAGCCAATCCGACCAGTCCAGACAGCGGCACGCCCTGCGATACCTCCGGATCGAGGTAGGCCTCGGTCTTCGGACCCAGACGCAGTCCGAAGGCTGCAGTGGCCGTGAACGAATAGCTCTTCTCGCGCTCGCCGCTCAAGCTGTGTTCGCCCTGGTACGGCGAGCTCAAGCCCGGCTTGGTTTGCCAGGTGTAGGTCGACTGCAACTTGGCGTTCCAGTCCTCGGCGGCCCGGGCGCTCGCCATG
>DASTGE010000321.1:0-2779 GCA_035719405.1 Burkholderiaceae bacterium | reverse complement strand
ATAGCCCTGCTCACGAAGGTTTCGCGCCGCTTCCTCGCGGAAGGTGAGGCTGTCGTCGATCACGAGCACCCTGATCTTCGATGACATCGCACCCGCGCTCCGCGCACCGAGCAACTCGCGGACGCGCGCCACGACATGGCTGCGGTCATAGGGCTTGCCCACGTAGTCGCTGGAGCCCAGTTCCAGGCCGCGTATGCGGTCGTGCACCTCGGCTTCGCTCGAGAGCATGAGTACCGGCGTGCGCGCCCCATCGGGCTTGGCGCGAATCTCTGCCAACAGGTCGATGCCGTCGCCATCGGGCAGCAGCAGGTCGAGCACGACCACCCCCACCGTCTGCGTGCGGAGCACTTCGCGCGCCTCGCACAGGCTCGCGCAGCCGATGCTATGCAGACCCTCGGCTGCGAACGCCTCCATCAGGTCAGCCCGCACCGTGAGGCTGTCGTCGACGACGAGTACGGATCTGCTCATTGCCGGCCACTCCGGATGCGAGAGGGCGTGGCCAGGGCCGCCAGCGCCGGGCCGATCTCGGACAGGGGCAGGACGCGCTGCGCGGCGCCGAGCAGCACGGCCTCACGCGGCATGCCGTAGACGACCGAGGTCGCTTCGTCCTGGGCGATGGTGACGCCGCCCGCACGTCGGATCTGGAGCAGCCCCTGCGCGCCGTCGCGCCCCATGCCGGTAAGCAGGCAGGCAGCCACACCGGGGCTGTTCAGGCGGGCCAGCGATTCAAACAGCACGTCGACCGAAGGCCGGCAGGAATGGCGCTCCGCCTCGTCGTTCAAATGCAGGCGACCGTCGTGTACCACGAGGTGATGGTCGGGCGGGGCCAGGACCACGCCAGGCGCATCGAGACGCTGTCCGTCGACGGCGATGCTTGTCGGGTGCGGAATCTGTGCCCGCAGCCAGTCGGTGAACGCCACGCCGAACGGCGCGCCGATATGCAGCACGACCAGCACCGGCAGCGCAAAGCCCGCAGGCAGCGCGTTCAGGATCTCGACAATCGCCCGCGGGCCGCCGGTGGAAGCACCCAAGGCGACGAGCTCGCAGCGCTGCATCGAGGCCGCCATGTCGTCCGCATCGTCGTCGCGAATGCTGCGTGACCGGTCGAGCCGTCCGCGCACATGCGTGATCACCTTCACCCTGGCCACCAGCTTGAGCAGCGACAGGAAGCGCCGCTCCCAGCCCTGATCGACATCCCCGGCGGGCGGCTTCTCCATCACCTCGACCGCGCCGGCCGCCAGCGCCTGGCAGGTGTCGAACAGCTCGCCGCGGTTGAACGACGATGACACCACGAGGATGGGCGTCGGGCACTGCGCCATGATGTGCTCGGTGACGGCGAGGCCGCTGATCCCGGGCAACATCATGTCCAGCGTGACGGCGTCGGGACGCAACGCATGGCACAGCTCGATGGCCCGTCGTCCGTTCTCGGCCTTCCCGACCACCTCGATCTCGGGATCCGCCGCCAGCACCGCGCACAGGTGCTCGCGCACCGTCAAGGAGTCCTCGACCACCAGGACTCGAATGCGGCTCATCGCAGCGCCAGTTCGGCCACGCGCCGAAGGAAGTCGTTCTGGTCGAAATCGCTCTTGGCAATGTAGGCACGCGCACCGACCTGTTCGCCACGGCGTCGATCCTGCGGCGAGTCGCGCGAGCTCACGAGCACGCACGGCACCTCGCGCAGTCTGGCTTGCCCACGCACTCGTTCGATGAAGCCAAAACCATCCAGACCAGGCATCTCTATGTCGACCAGGAACAGGCCGTAGTCGCGCTGCTGCGCCATCTGAAGAGCCTCCTCGGCAGATGAGGCGACATCGACAGCAAAGCCGGCCGACGTCAGGATACTGCTTTCAAGCATGCGGGTGGTCGGCGAGTCGTCGACCACAAGCACCGGGCGCGGCGTTGCAACGGCCGGCGCTGTTTCGTTCCCGGGCGCGGGTTCGGCGGCCAACGCGGCGGGGTCGAGCAGGAGGCACGGCGTGCCGTCGGCATCGAAGTGCACGCCCCCCACGATCGCGTCGGCAGGCGCCAGCGGCGGCAGCGGACGGGCGACGACCGTGACGACCCCCAGGAGGCGATCGACGGTCAGCGCGCAGGTGAGGCCGGCGGTATGCAAGACGACGGCGGACACCGGACCTGATGTGCCGCGAGGGCCTGCACCGCGCCCCAACGGCAGTGGACGCAGCGTGAGCGATGTGCCTTCATGCACCACCGCGTCGCCGCCCGGCACGCGGGTGATCTCGTGTGGCGCCAGGCGCAGCACGCGCCGCACGGCCGACAGTGGAATGGCGGCACGCTGTCCGCCGGCCTGCACTGAAAGCACCTCGAGCACCGACAGTGACACCGGCACCTTCAGCTCGATGGTCGAGCCGCGGGTCGCTTCCGTGTGCACGGCGACGCTGCCTCCGAGCCGTTGCACGGCATCGCGCACCACGTCCAGGCCGACACCGCGACCGGCAAGTTCGGTCACCACCTCGCTCGTGCTGATGCCGCCATGGAGCAGGGCGGCGACAAGTTCTCCCGTGCCGAGCTCGCGCACGGCCTGCGGCGACGCACCTCGCCGCTCGATCGCCTTGCGCACCGCTTCAAGGTCGACACCCCGGCCGTCGTCACGACAGCGCAGCATCACCTGGTAGCCGCTTTGCTCGGCTTCCACGCACACCCGGCCCGCCGCAGGCTTGCCCGCGAGGGTGCGCTCGGCGGGCGTTTCAATGCCATGTGCGACGGCATTGCGCACCAGCTGCACCAGGGAACCTTGAAGCGCCTCCAGCACCTGGGCGTC